>CAYJVS010000071.1:0-5357 GCA_964373635.1 uncultured Gammaproteobacteria bacterium | reverse complement strand
TCTGGCGCCGCGTCCAGAATCTGGGTCCACGGAATGACGCCTGGACTCGGCCAGGCGTCATCCTGGCCGGGTCCAGGATCGGGATTCCCGCCCCGTTTGACAATGGACGCGTGAAGTTCCCCAGCAACCTCGGCAATCAAGGTAGGTAGGACAGAGTTTAACCATTGTTGAACGGGGTTTACCCCGTACTTGATACGGGGCGGGAATGACAAAATAACAGGTAAAAATACTCAAGTGCGTAAGTCCTAATGAGTTTGCAGTATGGAGTCAGGAGTAAGGGATGCAAGAAATCCATACTTCATGCCTCATACTTCAACACATAACTCACTATGTCGAGCTCAACCGCGCAACGTCAGCGTCTCGTCACCATCGCCCTCGTCCTGGGCGTCATTCTTTTAGTGATTATCCTGCGCCTCGCCGGGCCGGGGGAGACGCCGAAACCGCCGGCGACCGCCAGCGCCCTGGAGCGGTACTTTGCATTTAAGGTGGTGGCGCCAAACCTTGATCCGATTGTGATGGAGCGCGAACGCAAGCTGTTTGACTCCGCCGTCAACTTGCTGCGCCAGGATCCGGATTTTTTTGACGGCTGGATGACGATTGGCGGCGTCAAAAAAGCCATGGGAGATTTCACGGGCGCGGCGGACATCTGGACGCACGCCGGAACGATCCGGCCGTTCAACAGCATTTCGTATAACAATCTCGCGGACTTGTACGCGAACTTTTTGGAGGATTACCCCAAGGCGGTTGTCGCCTATCGGAGGGCGATTCGCAACTCCGCGGGTGAAGAAAAAAACGCCTTGTTCTATTCGGCGCTCTACGACGTGGTGCGTTTCAAGCTCAAGGATAACGAGCAGGCGCTAACCGTGCTGGAAGAAGGGGTGGAGGCCAACCCGCAAAGCGTCCTGCTGCAGGGCAAGCTCGCGGCCTTTTACGCCACCTTGGGCCAGCGCGCCAAAGCCTTGGCGGCCTATCAAGCGGCGCTGAAACTTGACCCCCAAAATCAGGATTTGGTTGAGGAATACCGGAGATATCGGGATCAGCGTTGATTGACGTCTTCGTCCTACGGTAACGATGCCCGTTTCGTCGTACGTCTTCGTCAGACGTCTCCCTCACCCCGGTTCCCTCTCCCCTTGGGAGAGGGTTAGGGTGAGGGTGCGACGACGTATGACGACACCGAAACGGGCCTCGTGACCGTCCTACGATGACGTCCTACTCCTTTGCAAAACGGGTTTCGCCACCGTCCCACGACGACGATAACACCGTATGCCGCCCGTCTCCATCATCATCCCGGTTTACAACGAGGTGTCTCGGCTGCGCGCGGCGGTAGCTCGAGTGCGGGCAGCGACGATCCCGGGCGTGGAGCGCGAGATTATCGTGGTAGACGACGGGTCAACGGACGGCAGCCGCGCGGTGGTGGAGGAGCTGGAGCGCGAAGGTACTGTTCGGGCTTGTTATCACCAGCAAAACCGCGGCAAAGGCGCGGCGATTCGGACGGGCGTGGCGGCAGCCCGCGGCGACCGCGTGGTGCTGCACGACGCGGATTTGGAGTATGATCCGGCCGAGCACCGCAAGCTCCTGGATCCATTGCTTGCCGGCAATGCCGACGTGGTCTACGGCAACCGGATGCACCGCGGCAATCCGGTTGGGTATTGGCGCTACTGGATTGGCAACTACTTGATTTCGCTGGTCTGCAGCCTCTTGTTTTCTCGCCGCGTGCACGACGTGGAAACCGGGGCCAAGGCCTTCCGGCGCGCGGTGCTGCCGGGTTTAGGCTTGCGCGCGGAACGGTTTGACTTTGAAGTTGAGGTGACGGCCCGCGTGCTGCAGTCAGGCTTGCGGCTGGCGGAAGTGCCGGTCAGCTATTGCCCGCGGCGGTTTGGCCAGGGCAAAAAAATTTCCTGGCGCGACGGGGTGCGGGCGCTGGGGCTGTTGGTGAAGTACCGGTTTCAGCAAATTCCAAATTCCAAGCACCAAATTCCAAACAATCCCCAATGACCGAAATCTCAAAGCCGACGGGGTTGAGATTTGGAGCTTGAGATTTTTGGTATTGTTTGGATTTTGGGATTTGGCGCTTGGAATTTTCTATGCTTGGCTGCCTGGCATTGATTCGGAAACATCAGTCCACGCTATTGCTTTTCGGTGTGCTTGCCGTGGCCGCCGGGCTGATTTTTTTTCGCCTGGACCGCGCCGATTTGCAAACCGACGGGGCGGTGTATTCGCTGCGGGCGCTTGGCTACCTGGATTATCTGAATACGCCGCTGCAGAGCGCGCCGCTGCAGTGGTATGCCAGCCCGCCCTGGTGGACGCGGCTCTCGTTTCACGACGCGCCGCCGTTGGTTTTTTTGATTCAATTTTTCTTTTTTTCGGTCCTGGGAGAAAGTACCCTGGTCGCCCGGATTCCCGGCGCGTTCGCGGGCGTCGGCAGCGTTATTTTGGTCGGGCTGATTGGCCGGCGGCTGTGGGGGAATGCGGCCGGGCAATTGGCCGCGCTCTTGATTTCTACCTCGGCCCTGTTTGTGTCCGCGGCGCGCGAACCGTACCTGGAATCCGTTGAGGTCTTTTTTATTCTCTTGAGCGTCTGGGTCTTTACCCGGGCGGTGCGGGAACCGCGGTGGTGGCCCGCGTGGGGCATTGCCGCGGGCTTGGCGCTGGACACCAAATATACCGCGTTTTTTGTCGTGCCGGCGGCCGTGGGGTACCTCGTGGCGTTTCAGCGCCCCGCCTTGCGGCAGCGGCAATTTTGGTTGGGCGTTGGCTTGCTCGCGCTGACGCTTAGCCCCGCGCTGATCTACAATACCGGCCTCTACTTTAGTCGCGGTCACCTGGATTTGCAGCTCTCGCGCTTGGTGCCCGGCACGTGGGAAGCCGCCAAGGCCGCCTGGCCGAAGTTGTACGCGGAGGTTGGTACCGCGCCTGACTTTCTGGGCAACGCGAAAAGCATGGTGACGTATGTGGGCAGCGTCGTGACGCTGCCGGAATTGCTTTTGGGTCTCACCGGTATCGGTTGGCTGACGTTTGTGGTAGTGCGACGGAAGCTGACGCCACCACTGGCGTTCATCCCATGGTTAAGTGTTGTGCTGCTCGCGGCATTTTTTACGCTCCAAGGCCCAGCGCCGCGGTTTTTGCCCGTGCTTTCACCGTGGATTGCCTTGGCTTCGGCCGGCGCGCTCGTTTCTTTTTGGCGCCGCTGGCGCGCTTTGATGCCGCGGTGGGGGAAAGCCATGGCTGCCGCGGGGTTGGTTTTCCTGTTGGGGTACGCGCTTCTCTTCACCGTCAATACGAACCATAGTTTCCAGCCGGTTGGTTCGCCCTGGTGGTATTCTCCCACGCTCCGGTTAGGGAACGACGGTTTTCAACAGTTGGCCGGTTACCTGGAACCGCGGTTTAGCGCCCAACCCGGCTACACCTTTCACCGGCCGCGCCGCCGCGACCAGATTCTGTCTGACTTTACACGGTTAGCGGGTCAAGACCTTTTTATCTATCAGGCCGATCTGCGTTGGTTTTCCGCGTTTTGGTATTTTCAGCGCTACTCCCTTTACCATGACGTCTACGTCTTGAGCGACCGGGAACTGGCCGCCGTGGCCGAGTCCGAGGGACGCCCGTTGCAGATGCCGCAATTTTTTCAAGCCTTTGGCGCGCGGCGGGTGTATTTCATCGTGGGGGTGGCCCCGGGCGGGTTTGAATCCGGCTTTACAAAACCCAGCGCCTTGACCCAGTCGCTTGAACAAGTCTTTGTGGCGAACCTCAACCGCGGCGCTCGCGGGGAGTCCGTGGCAATCAAAAATCCGACCGGCCAGGTCGGGTTCCGCGTCTACGCGCTGGACATGAATCAATAAATACGGACATCGGATGTCCGTATTTAACGGACATCCGATGTCCGTAAAGTACGACATCCGATGTCGTGTTTTTTTGCAAATTAGCCGGGTTGAGACAGAATTTTTTGGTAGGCGGTGGCCGTTTGTTCCACCATTCGTTGCAGGGTGAATTCTTGCCGGACGCGCCGAAAAGCGGCTGCACCCAGCGTCCGCGCCAGGCTAGGATCTTCCAGGAGTTGGATGACCGCGGACGCCAACTTTACGGGTTGCCCAGGTGAAACCAGAAGTCCCTCTTCGTTGGCGCGGATCATTTCCGGCACCCCGCCCACCGCGGTTGCCGCGATGGGCCGCTTGGCCGCCATGGCTTCCAGCAGCGCATACGGAAATCCTTCTTTGAGCGAACTGGAAAGGTAGACGTCAAACCCGGGCAACAGCCTGGCGGCGTCGGCAACCTCGCCCGCCAGATGGCACGATGTTGCCACTCCGAGGGCCTGAATTTGGCGTTCCAGGGCTGGACGCTCGGGCCCTTCTCCTATCACCACCAGCTGTACGCCAGGAAAGCGGCGGAGCACTTCCGGCAGGGCGGTAATCACGTCAGCCAGTCCTTTGGTCGGATAGAGGTTGGCGATCGTGCCAATCAGTTGGCAGTTGGCAGTTGGCAGTTGGCAGAGTTTTTTGATTGCGGTTTGCGCTTGATCTTGAGAGAAGAAGGTAATCGCGTCGGCATCAATGCCGTTGTGGATGGTGACGAGTTTTTCCGGCGGCGCGAGGCGAGTCTGCAGCGCGAGCTGACGGTCAGCCTCCGAGACACAGATGATGAGGTCTTTCCTGGCGGCAGTGGAGCGCTCCGCAAGACGGTAGAGCCACCGCTGCATGGCACCCCTTGGTTCGCCAAACACAAACCCGTGGGCGGTGTAGACGACTTTGATTCCCCGCGCGCGGCGGGCGGCCAAGGCCCCCAGCACCCCGGCTTTGGACGAGTTGAGGTGGAGGATGTCGGGGGCGAGTTCTTTCAGCAGTCGGGCGATTTCACCGATCGCGCGGCAGTCTTGCCACGGAGAAATTTCACGTCGCAGATATGTAAGCGCGGTAAAAGAAATCCCTTGCGCTTGGCAAAAATCTTTTAAGCTGCCGCTCCCGCCCGCGGCAACGGCGACGGAAAATTGGGCGGGGTCAAGAGCGCGGGCCAAATCCCGCACATACCGCTGCGCCCCGCCGCGTTCGGCCAGCGTCACGAGGTAGAGAATTTTTGTGGGTCGTGAGTTTGACATCGTACGATTTTTCGCACCCCACCCGTCATCCTGGCTTGTCCAGGATCTGGCTTGTCCAGGATCTGGCTTGTCCAGGATCTGGCTTGTCCAGGATCCGATTCTGGAGGCGCGGCGCTCCAGATGCTGGACAAGCCAGCATGACGGGATGGGGTGCACCCCTTTCCCTCCCATGCGGGAGGGTGAGGGAGGTCTGCCACAGTTTCCTCCCCCTTGAGACAAGGGGAGGCGCCACCCACTTCCTCCCCTTGATCAGTAAGGGGAGGTGCCACCC
>CAYJVS010000070.1:0-5427 GCA_964373635.1 uncultured Gammaproteobacteria bacterium | reverse complement strand
GATTGGCCTGGATTCCGGCTCCGGGGCCGGAATGACACCAAACGCGTACGTCCTATCATTGCCGGATTCAGGCGGTGACCAAGTTCCGCGGGCGGCGGCCGGCCAGGGCGTCGATAACATTGTGCGCCGCGAGCGCGGCCAGTTCGTTTCGGGCTTCAACCGTGGCGGAGGCCGTGTGGGGCGTGAGCACGACATTGGGCAGGCGATTGAGGCCAGGCGTCAGCTTGGGTTCGTGTTCGTAGACATCGAGCCCCGCGCCGGCGATTTTTTTGGTCCGCAGGGCATGGACCAACGCCGCTTCATCCACCACGGCGCCGCGGGCGGTGTTGATCAAAATCGCGGTGGGTTTCATGAACGCCAGTTCGCGGCGGCCGATCAGGTGGTAGGTGTTGGAGAGCAAGGGAACGTGCAGCGACACCACATCAGCAGTGCGCAGGAGCTGGCGCAGGCTAACGCGTTGAGCCACACAGGAGCGTTCAACCGCCAGGTTTTTTCCCCGGACCTCGGCGTAGCGCACCGGCATGGAAAAGCCGGCGGCGCGCTGGCTGACCGCGCACCCAATGCGGCCTAACCCCACAATCCCCAACATTTTACCGGAGATGCTTTGCCCGCGCATCAGCCGGATGGACCAGTAGCGGTAGCGGCCCGCCCGGGTGAAGCGGTCGGCCTCCACAATTCGGTGGGCGACGGCGAGGAGCAGCGCAAAGGTATGGTCGGCAACGTCAATGACATTCTGCAGGCCCGGGGCGTTGGACACCAGCACCTGGCGGCGGGCGCAGGCGGCAAGATCAATGTTATCGTAGCCAATCGCGCAGTTAGCCACGATTTTTAGCCGCGGGCCGGCCGCGGCGAGCACCGCATAGTCCACGTGGTCGCCGATGAACGTGATCATGCCGTCCGCGCCCGCGACAAATTTTTTGAGCGCGGCAGGCGCCATTGGCTGGTCGCGGCGGGCGACCCGCAGACGAACCCGACGACGGCCAAGCAGCGTCAACGCCACGGCCGGAATGTCGCGGGTGATGGCCACGAGGGGTTGGGGCATAGCGCGCGTTCTCAACGCGGCGGCAGACGGAGGCTGGAGGCGAAAGTTTCAAAAACGTCGCGCGGGATTTCCGGCGCCGCGGAAAACACCATCACCCATCCAAGCGGCGGCACCGGCAGATGGACCTCCTGGCGGGCGCGGTTCAGCCACCAGACCGGCAGCACCGGGTTGAATTTCTCCGGCGGGGTTTTGAGGATAAAGAATTTTCCGGGAAATTGACCGCGGGTGAAGGGCTGTTCCTCAACGATCGTGTACCCTGCAACGGAAATGGCGAGGCTGCCGTCTTGGCCGCGGTACCGGCTGATCGTCAGCATGGTTTGGCCTTTCGCGTCGGTCACCTCCACGTCGTAGCCAAATTCGCGGAAGGCGGCGCGGTGGCCCGGCGGCACGTCGAACGCGTACGCCAAGTTGGGGTCGTTGGCGTCCGTGACTTGGAACGTTTGCCAGTCGGCTTTCCCGGGAGCGGCCGTGACGGCCAACGTTCCGCTCGGCCGCGTCTCCGGCGCGGCGGCAGCGGGTTTTTGGGCCGGCGCGTTGGGCGTTGCCGGCCGGCGGACATACGCGCTGATCACCACGATCACCACGAACACGGCGGCGAGGCCAACGCCAATCACCGTCGGCCAGCGGCTGACGGGCGGTGGCGATGGGGTACTAGGGATCATCGGCATGGGGCTAAGGAAGGATGCCGTGCACCGCGTACCGTGCACTGCGCACTATTTACCGCTCCTGATCATCCGAGGGGTAGTGTCCATGACGGCCGGCGCGCTTGATTTCGGCGATGACCTTGGTGACCAAGCGGGCCGGGTCTGGGTCAAACACGATGTGCCGCCGGCCGCGCTTGGCGGCCTTGAGAATGTGCTTGATCTCTTCGGTAATGCCGCCGGAGTTGTCCAGCACGCCAATGACTTTTTTATCCTCAAACGCGACGGTAAATTCGTTCAGCGTTCCGATGCGTCCGCAGATGATGATGACCGCGTCGCTGGAACGCGTCAACAAGAGGTTTCTGGCCGCGTAACCGGCGCCGGTGAACATGATCACGTCGCTGTACTCAAGCGGCAGGCGGTACTTGCGGGTATGCTCCAAGACCGTCGCCGCCGGGGAGAAGCCAATGCTGGTGCCGCCGGCGAGTTTGCAGCCCTTGGCCGCCAGTTGCGGGATACCCGTGGTGGCGCCGTGCGTCAGGATGACGCCGCGGCGCGCCAGCGCGCGGCCAACCGCCACCGCCTGGTCGCCGGCGCGCGGAATGCAGTCGCCTTGGGCCGCGCCCGAGACGCAGATTTTGAGGCGCGGCACGAATCGTCCTTTAGGGCGCCGGGGTCGTTGGGAACGCGGCATGGGCGAGCGCGGTTAGTTGTTGATATTGTGCCGTAAAATGCTTGGATGTCAAGAAGCTGCCCACGACAAACAGGTTCGCGCCCGCCGCCGCCAGGGGTTGGATGGTGGCGGCATTGACGCTGCCGTCCACTTCAATGTTGCCGCGCGGGCGCAGGCGGCGCGCGGCTTGCACGCGGATGGCCGTGTCGGGCAGCAGCTGTTGTCCGCCCCAGCCGGGATTGACGCCCATGATCAGGATCGTATCCAGCATCGTGAGGAACGGTTTAGCCTGGTTCACGGGCGTTTCCGGATTGATGGCCAGGCCGGCGCGCTTGCCCAAGCGGCGGATGGCCGCAAGCACCGCGCGCGGTTTGGAGGCTGCCTCCAGGTGCACGATAATTTTTTTGACCCAGGGCCGCCGCCAGGCGGTAAGCCGCGTCGGCGTGACGTTGGTCATAAGGTGGATTTCAAAACCCGTCGTGGGCGCGAGGGTATTAATGTAGTCGGGGTCATGGAACGTGCGCGCGGCGACCAGCGTATGATCAGCCACGTCCAGCTGCACCAACGGCACCCGATGGCGCTGGATCAGGAGGAGCCGAGCGCGCAGTGCCTCGGGGGTTTGCACCAGGATTGAGGGGATGATGGAAACCATAACTTTGATAAATTCCAAATTCCAAGCACCAAATCCCAAACAAATCCTAAATCCAAACCACAAAATTCAAAAACGTTTTGAGTTTTCGATTTAGTTATTGGGTATTGTTTGGAATTTGGAATTTGGTGATTTTTCGATCATCGTGACGCGGCGGCGGTGGCGGACGGCGCGGCTGAAGGGGGTTTTCAGCCACGTTTGCAAAATTCGTTGGGCTTGCGGCCAGGAGGTTTCCCGTGCCGCCAGTACCAGCACGTTGGCGCGGTCCTCATGGCGCGCGCGGCGGGCCGATTCGGGCGTGAGACACAACGTCGCGCGCACCCCCCGGAAGCGGTTGGCGGCAATCGCCATGCCGTGACCCGAGCCGCAGATGAGCAGCCCTTCGCCTTTACCCGCGGCCACCGCGCGGGCCACCGCCGCGGCATAGTCGGGATAGTCGTCGCCCGGCGCCAAGCGCGCGGCGCCAAGGTCGCGTCGCGTCAGGCCGCGTTGCCTCAGCCATCGCTTGATCCGCTCTTTCAGCCCAAAGCCGTTGTGGTCCGCGCCAAGGTAGATGATGGGCCGTGTCATAGCACATGAATGTTACCAAAACACCAGCTTCACGCCAACGCCAAACAGGGCCACCAACACAATCCGGCGCAACGCGGCCCGTGGGATCACCGTTACCAGCCGCCGCCCCAGCCACGTGCCGAAAAGACTCACGGGCGTGGCCAGGAGTATCAGTTTCGGGATCGTGCTGGTCAGGTGCAACCCGTTGTTGAGATAAATCGGGATGCGGGTGACGTCGGTGACCAGTGCCAGCATCGCGGCCGTGGCAATGTATCGATCCTTGGGCAGTTTGAAGGCATTGAGAAACAGCGCCCGCAACGCGCCGCCAGTGCCCAAGATGCCGGCGTAAATTCCCGAGGCCGCCCCGCCGGCAAGCGCCACCCGCAATTTGGGCGGCGGGGTGACAAAGCGGTGGGCATGGCTTCATTGTACGCCAGCGGGGCTGGCGGTGGAATGCGGTCCGCGGGGGATAACTGACCCTTGCACCCTCGGGCAGGGCATGCTAGGCTATTTGTAACCTTGAAAATTTAGGAGGATTATCCAGAGTGTCGCCTGCTTCGCCGACGTACCGTCGGCGTAAAAGGGTACTGGCCCGATGGCGACCGGCAACTCGAATTCCCCACCGTGTGGCGGGATTGGCAGAGTGCCAATTCCAGCCCGTACGGGGAAGATAATCGCCAGCTAAAAAGCTCTTGTTTCCCCAGGAGTTTTTTGATTGACGCAAGCACCTTTTCCAACCGGAAGGGCGTTTACGTTGGTGGTTTTTGGCGCTCTTTCAACAAGGTCTTTGGTCAAAGGATGTGGCCATGCATGGTCCCATTTACTTCATCCACGACTTCGGTTCCGCGCTCTCGGCGGCGGAAGTGGACAGTGCGATCCGTCGTTCGCTTGGGCCTCAGGTGGTGATTACGGCGATGCCCGTGACGAGATTCTCAACGCTGGAAGCCGGTTTTTGTCTGCGCCAGCTGGCATCGCGGGCATCCCACGACACGGTTTTTTACGTCAATGTTGATCCTCGCACGAACCGTCCCGCTGATTGGGTCGAGGTCAACCAGGGAGCGCAACTCGTGTACTTCCAACTGGACGGTGGCCCGCGCGGGTTAGCGCCCAACGCCGGCTACACGCTGTCGTTTGTCCGCGAGTCGCTGTCGGCGCTCTACCCCGTGCGCTACGCCGCCTCGGGTTCGCCCTTCCGCTCGCGCGATGACTTCCCGCCGGTGCTGCGCGCGCTCTGCAACAACGCGCTGCTGCGCCACCACGGCACCGGTGACCTGCCCGCCGCGGACCTGGGGCGCCCGCTCCACTCCGGATGCAAGGTGGTGCCGGATCTGCCGCCGGGCATCCGCGTCGCCCACGTTGACGGCTCGGGCAACATCAAACTGACCGCCCGCGCCAGCGCTCTCGGCGGCCATGACTTCGGCACTTGTGTTGGGGTGACGATCAAGCGCGGCGACACGGGCGCGCCCGTCACGCCCGAACCGCTCCATGTCGTCTACCGTCCCGGCGACTTTGACGGCACCGAACCGGGACAGCTTTCGTTGGTGCGCGGTTCTTCGGGTCCGCGCGATGATCCGTACCTGGAGCTGTTCGCCCTGTGCCGCGGGCCGCGCGACCAGGGGGCGAAGCAACTCATCGGCGACGTCGTCGTCGAAGACATCGTGGAGTTGACGCCGATCCGTTAGCGTTTCCACCGCCGCCATCGTACGTTCTTTTGCGAGTTCTCATTGAGCTCAAGGCGTAAACCGCCTCGGGCTCTTTTTTATTGCCGCCCTCACCCCCGGACGATGCTCAAACAATATATAACCTTAATTTCATACGATCGTATAAAATTAAGGTATGGCAGCGGCGAAGGTTTTTTGGTGGATATAGTTGA
>CAYJVS010000069.1:0-5436 GCA_964373635.1 uncultured Gammaproteobacteria bacterium | reverse complement strand
GCGGTAGGCGCGGTAACACTCGTGGCAAGTTACGCGTTAGGCTGGCGGTGGGCAGCCGGGGTGACGATGGCGGCGATGTTTTCCAGTGATCTGTTCTTGGGGTTTTACCATCTGCCGGTAATGCTTTCGGTATATGGGAGCTTGCTGGTGGCGGCCGGGATTGGCCGTTGGGTGCGGCGCGATTTGGGCGTGTCATGGCCGCGCGTCGTGGGCGGGAGTTTCGCCGCGTCCGTTTTGTTTTATCTGGTCACCAATTTTGCGGTGTGGCGGTTCACGTTGTTGTACCCGAAAACCGGCGTGGGGCTGACCGCCGCCTACGTGGCCGCGCTGCCGTTTTTCCGTAACAGTCTGGTCGGGGATTTATTTTACGCCGGCGCGCTCTTTGGCGCGCTTGAGGCCGCGCGCTGGTGGCGGGCGAAATCTCGGGCGTTCTCCCTGCTATCGTTCACGCTCCCTGCCGCGGCAAAACCCTCTCCCCTCGTGGGAGAGGGTTGGGAGAGGGGGAAGTGAGTGAGAATCACTGACAGCAGCGGGGCAGGGTCTTTCGGCCAACCTTTCCTAGAAAGGCGGCCGAGAAAACGGGGTTCAATGCTCTTTGTGAACCGCATCTTTCTTGAGGCCCTTTCCACATTGGAGGCAACCAATGCAGCTCATCTCTCGACGGCAGTGTTTGACGGCGATGGGTGGGGCAGTGAGTGTTCTTTTGAGCGCGTTTGGTCAGTCGCGGCGGGCAGCGCGGGCACAGGCACCGGCACTGGCTCCGTACGATTTGGTGATCGGCTTGGCCGATGGAACACTGTTGTCAGCCGCGCGGCTGCAGGCAGATTCCCCGCCCACGGCATTGGAGCTCCTGCTCCAGGCGGCTGAGCCGGCCGTGATCGCGACCACGCGCCATGAGTCGTTTGGGATCCTGGTGACGGGCATCGGGGCGGTCCGCCAGACCGCGGCCCAGTACTGGTATTACTGGGTCAACGGTCAGCTCGCCGGCGTGGGAGCCGGCCAGCATCGGTTGGCGCCGGGCGACCGAGTCACCTGGATTGCCGCGCCGCGGGCGAGCCGTTCGCTGTTCGTGCGGGGCGACGCGAACGGCGACGGCACGGTGGATGTGTCTGACCCCATCGCCACGCTTTTGCATCTGTACCGCGGCAAGCCGTTGCCGTGCGCGGATGCGGCTGATGCCGACGACGATGGGCAGGTCCGGCAGGCCGATTCAATCTTTCTGTTCACCGCGCTCTTTCGCGGCGGTCCGCTTCCGCCAGCGCCCTTTCAGTGGCCGGGTTTAGACCCCACGCCTGACCGTCTTGGCTGCGACCGGTGAACCCGCGAGACACCGGTTGAACTTTTGTCCGAGATCACCTTGCCCTCCGGCCCACCGCCCGGAGGGTTTTTTTATTCTCATTGTTTTTGGTATACTGGAAGCAACGAGTTTTGCCCTATGCCAGACATGCATGACCCATCGGTCCCCACGCCGCCGCTGGATCAGGTGCGGCAATTGTTGGAGGAGAATTTGAACTATACCAAGGCCTGCTACGCCGAATTGGAGCGCTGGCGGAAGTGGATGCGGTGGCAACAGGTCTGGGGCGGGGTCAAATTCGTGGTTATTGTGGTGCCGCTGATCGTGGGCGCCATTTACCTGCCGCCGTTGATTCAGAACCTGGTGGAGCAATATACGAAGGTGTTAGCGCCGCCGCGGTAAATTTCAACCGTCAGTCGGCGTACGTTCTCGAGGCCCGTTTCGTCATTCGTGGCACGGTGTCGTTGTTCACCCTCACCCGGCCTGCGGCCACCCTCTCCCGCCCTCACCCTCCTCCTTCGCCAAGGCTACGGAGGACAGGTACCCCTCTCCCACGGGGAGAGGGTAGGGTGAGGGGGCACGTCACCGTTTGACCTCGGACGAACCGGGCATCGTTACCGTATGACGCGGGACGAATGACCTTGGGGACCGCTGCAAAAGTCCATTTCTGCTGCGAATTCCAAATTTCGGCTGCAAAATCGCAACTGCTCCTCCGCTTATCTTGCAGATAAACATCGTCGCATTTCCGATTTTTCGCTTCGAAATTTGGAACTCTCGCTACGAAAGCGACTTTTGCAGAGGTCCCCTTGCTATGTCTACCTCCTTTGCCCAGCAAGTCTACGCCGTGACCCGCCGCATCCCGCGGGGTCAGGTTGCCACCTACGCCCAAGTGGCGGCCGCGATTGGTCATCCGCGCGCCGTGCGCGCCGTCGGCAACGCCCTCCGCAAAAATCCCACTCCCGGTCCAATCCCATGCCACCGCGTCATCCGTTCGGACGGATCGATTGGCGGCTATATTTTTGGTTACCGCGCCAAATGGGCGCTTCTCAGGGCTGAAGGAGTAACGGTCAGTCGGCAAGGACGCGCGCTGGATGCGGTGCAGTTTACTCCAAAATATCGTGCAGAGGTTGAGAGAAGATCACCGTAATTTTGCATTTTGCAATTTGAATTTTATGGCCCGCCGCACCCGCTACCTCCTGACCGCATTTTCGCTCGTCGCCGTCGGTGGGTTGCTGTTCGCGTTGGCGTACAACGGCGTGATGGGGGAGCGGTTGCAAACCTACGTGCAGTCCATTCAACGCTGCGAATTTTTCAGCGAGGCCCAGTGCGGGCGTCATCCGAGATGTCAGGCGTACTACGAACCGAGCCCGGGACACCCGGAGCTGCAGGAGTTTCGCGAGTGCCGCGAGGCCACCGCCGAGACGATGGCCGCGGCCGAGCGGTGCCGGCGGACGGGCGGCGAATGGTCTCGGGTCAAGTACGGCCGGTACTGTGACTGTGCCAAGAGCGGTAAAACCTACGCCATTGACAAGGGCTGCCAATAATGGTTAGCTTATAGGTTATAGCTTTCAGCTTATAGTTTTTGCCTATCAGCTCTAAGCTCGATATATGACCGACCTGATTAAACACATTACCCAGCTGCAGGCGGACGTGGCTGTGCATTGGAGGTTACTTTGACCTCGCCGCGGTCAAGGCCGAAATTGCCGGTTTGGAGTACCAAATAAACCAGCCGGGCTTTTGGTCGCGTCAGGAAGAAGCCGCCGCCGTCAGCCAACGCCGTGAGTCGTTGCGCCAGGAGTTGCAGCGCTGGGAGACGCTCCGCCGCCAGCTGGATGAGCTGCACGACTTTGCCGCCTTGGCCCAAGCCGAGGGCGACCAGTCCGTGGCCGAAGAAATTGCCGCCAAGCTCGACGCGCTCCGTCGGGATTTTTCGTCCCTGGAGTTTCAGGTTTTGCTCTCCGGCGCTTACGATCGTCAGAACGCGATTGTGGCGGTTCACGCCGGCACCGGCGGCGTGGATGCGCAGGATTGGGCCCAGATGCTTTGGCGCATGATCACGCGCTACGGTGAGCGGCGGGGATTGAAGGTTAGCGTCATTGACGCAAACCCGGCGCAGGAAGCCGGCATCAAAAGCGCGGTTGCGGCGGTCAGCGGCGCTTTTGCCTACGGGTACCTGCGCTCGGAAAACGGCGTTCACCGCTTGGTGCGGATTTCGCCCTTTGACGCCGAAAAAATGCGGCACACCTCGTTTGCGTTGATTGAGGTGCTGCCGGATTTACCCGAGTCCGACGACGTCAAGCCGCGCGATGAAGACCTCAAGATTGAAGTTTTTCGTTCCGGCGGCCACGGCGGCCAGTCGGTCAACACCACCGACTCGGCGGTGCGCATCACCCATCTGCCCAGCGGCATCGTCGTCAAATGCCAAAACGAACGCTCCCAGGTCCAGAATAAAGCCCAGGCGTTCAAGTACCTGCGGGCGAAGCTGTTGGTGCGGCAGCGGCAGCAGGCAAGCGATGCCAAGAAAAAAATCCGCGGCGAGCACAGTTCCGCCGAATGGAGCAATCAAATCCGTTCCTACGTGCTGCAGCCGTATCAGATGGTCAAAGACCACCGCACCGGCTGGAGCGAGCCTGACCCGCGGGCGGTGTTGGATGGCAAGCTGGAGGGATTCGTGGAGGCGTACTTGCGCATGACGGCGGCCGAGGAGCGGAAACGGCAGACGCGGCGGGAGTTGAGTGGGGAATCTGGAATTCCGAATCGTGAATCGGGAAAAACATCGAGGAGATAACCGGTTCTCACGATTCCTTATTCCTCATTCCCGATTCAAGGCCGTTCAATAAGTGGCGGACGCGCAGGTCCAGGTATTATCTTCACCACCGGTTATGCGAATATTAGTGACGGGCGGCGCCGGATTCATCGGTTCGCACCTTTGCGCGCGGTTGCTGGGGGAGGGGAGCGCGGTTATTTGTTTAGACAATTTTTCCAGCGGGAATCGCGGTAATGTCGCCGCGCTCATTGGTCAGCCCGGTTTTACGCTGGTGGAAGGCGACGTCACCGCGCCCTATGATTTCGCCGTGGACCAAATTTACAATCTTGCCTGTCCGGCGTCGCCGGTGCACTACCAACGCGACCCGGTGGCCACGGTGCGGACCTGCGTGCTGGGGGCGATCCACGCTTTGGAGCTGGGACGTCAGCGTACCATTCCGGTGCTCCAAGCCTCCACCTCGGAAATTTACGGCGACCCGCGGGTGCACCCGCAGCCGGAGTCGTACCACGGCAACGTTAATCCGATCGGCCCGCGGGCCTGCTACGATGAAGGCAAGCGCTGCGCCGAGACGCTGTTTTTTGACTACCACCGGCAGTACGGCGTGCCGGTCAAGGTGGCGCGGATTTTCAACACCTACGGGCCCAACCTCGCCCTTGACGACGGGCGGGTGATTTCCAACTTCATCACGGGGGCGCTGCGAGGCGAGCCCCTGCGGGTGGACGGCGATGGCAGCCAGACGCGGTCGTTTTGTTTTGTGGATGATTTGGTTTCCGGGCTGGTGCGCGCCATGGCTACAACGGCCGAGTTTACCGGTCCGGTCAACCTGGGCAATCCGGTTGAGTTCACCATCAAGGACTTGGCGGCGCTGGTGCTGCAGCTCACGGGTAGCCGTTCGGAAATTCAGGTCGGCGCGCCCACGCGTCCGGACGACCCCCGCCAACGCCGGCCTGACATCACGTTGGCGCGTGCCGCGCTTGGCTGGGAGCCGCGAGTGTCGCTGGAGGATGGTTTGCGTCGGACGATCCCGTACTTCCGGCAGATCCTAAAATCTGGAATTTGAAATATTTAGGACTTACGCGTTTGGTGTCATTCCGGCCCCGGAGCCACCGCGGCCGCGGGGCAGGCCGGAATCCCGGCCAATCAATGAGCGAGATCCTGGACTCGGCCAGGATGACGCCTGGACTCGGCCAGGATGACGCCTGGACTCGGCCAGGATGACTATTTTGCCCCAAGCCGTCATTCTGGCGCCGCGTCCAGAATCTGGCGCCGCGTCCAGAATCTGGCGCCGCGTCCAGATCCTGGCAGCGTCCAGGATCAGGCGCCCACGGAATGACGCCTGGACTCGGCCAGGATCGGGATTCCCGCTGGAGTTTAC
>CAYJVS010000068.1:1266-5451 GCA_964373635.1 uncultured Gammaproteobacteria bacterium | reverse complement strand
CCTTGAGTGCTTCGCACTCAACCTCCTCTGACTCCTCCTTCGTAAGGAGGAGAACCCTTCGCAAGGGGGAGAACGCTTCGTAAGGAGGAGAACTGTTCGCCAGGGGGGAATAAGGGTTTTAAGATGAGCTCTATGTATCTTTTTCGTTCGCCTCCTCTCCGGACGGCAGCGGCAGGCGGTTTCGGTCGGATGCCTGCATCCACCCCTCCGGGACCAAGAAAACCAATGCCGAGGGCTCCTTTGCCGCCGCTTGGCCCGCGGTGGACGGGGCGCCGGTTGTTGCCCGTCTATCTGACGGTTCTTGGCATCCTCGGCGGGTTTTTGGTGGGCGCGAGTTTGACGGGCGTGCCGCCGCTGGCGGGACTATCCGGCCGTCAGGATCGCGGCACCATGCCTTCGCCACTGCCCGGCGGCCGTCAACTCGCCGGCGTGAATTTCAACCAATTTTGGGAAGTGTGGGATTACGTCAAGGGCAATTATGTTCACGAAAACATCAGCGATCAGCGGCTGTTTTACGGCGCGCTGGAAGGGATCTTGGCGTCGCTGGATGACCCCTACTCGGTCTACTTGTCGCCCACCACGTCGGTGCAATTTCAGCAGGATCTTTCCGGCAGCTTTGAAGGGATCGGGGCGGAAATCGGCATCCGCAATGAGCGCTTGACCATCATCGCGCCGTTGCCGGAAAGCCCGGCCGAGCGCGCGGGGGTTAAGGCCGGCGACGTCGTGTTGAGCATTGACGGCGACTCCGCCATCAACATGCCGCTGGATATCGCCGTTTCCAAGATTCGCGGACCCAAGGGCAAGCCGGTTACCTTGCGCCTCGGGCGGAACGGCGAAAAGGAACCGCGGGAAATTTCCGTCGTGCGCGATACCATCGCGATTGTCAGCGTCAGCTGGCAGGCGTTGGAAGGCCGGATTGCGCATCTCCAGCTCAAGTACTTCAATGAGGATACGTTGCCGCGATTTCGCCAGGCGGCGCGGCAGATTGTGGCCACGCGGCCGAAGGGGATCATTTTAGACGTGCGCAACAACCCCGGGGGGTTTTTGGCCACGGCGATTGAGGTGGCCTCGTTTTGGACCGGGCCGGACCAGCCGGTGGTGCTGGAGCGGCAGCGAGGAGCTACCCCCACGCCGCACCGGCCGAAAAACCGCGAGACGCTGTTTGAGGGGATTCCCACCGTGGTGCTGATCAACCGCGGCAGCGCGTCAGGCTCCGAGATTGTCGCCGGGGCCCTCCAAGATTACGCCGCCGCCACCGTGGTGGGCGAGACGAGTTTCGGCAAAGGGTCGGTGCAAGACTTCCATGAGCTCAACGACCGTTCCGCGATCAAGTTGACCATCGCCAAATGGCTCACGCCCTCGGGACGCGAGCTGGAAGGCAAGGGCGTGACGCCGGACATTGAGATCAAGGCGGCCGAGAGCGGCGGGAGCGGCCCACTCGATCCGCAACTGGACAAAGCCATCGAACTGCTCCGAAAAAAGTAGGCGGAGAACGTGCTCATGCCAGCCCTTGCATTACAACTTTGGGGCCGCGTGCAGGGCGTGGGATTGCGGGCGCTGGCGTGTCAGCGGGCGGCCGTCCTGGGTATCAACGGTTGGGTGAGGAATAACCCCGACGGCACGGTTAGCCTTTGGGCGGAAGGTCCGCGCGAACGCTTGCGGGCGTTTTTGGACTGGTGTTATACTGGCGGAGGATCGGCCGAGGTGGATCGCGTCGTTGAACAGTGGCACGACTCGCCGCGGGGCTACCGCGACTTTTCACTTGGAACCTAGATGGCCAAAACCATGAAAGTAATTTTGCTTCAGCCCATTGAGCATTTGGGCCGCGTGGGCGACATTAAGGAGGTGGCCTTAGGCTACGCCCGAAATTTTCTCATCCCCCGCGGGCTGGCCGATGAAGCGACCGCTGACGTGGTCGCGCGCCTGAAGCATCAGCGGGAACAGGAGCGCCGGCAAGCCGAGCGGGATTTGGCGCACGCGGAAGGCCTTGCCGCCCAACTCGATGGCCAAGAGGTGACGGTGGCGGTCAAGGCGAGCCCCGCCGGAACCCTGTACGCGGCGGTCACTCCCCAAAGAATTGCCGCCGCCCTGCAGGCGAAAGGCTTGGCCGTGGCCAAGGAGCAAATTCACGCCGGCCACCTCAAGCAGGTGGGCGAACACGAGGTGATGGTGACCTTCCCCCATGGGTTAGAATCAAAAATCACGGTGATCATTCAACCTTTTGACACGGATCCTCACGCGGATCTATAACGCGCCCGCCTGCCGGACGGGCAGGGATCATCACGCTGATCGTTACCGCGGGTACAACGGTTAATCATGCACCAGGGGTAAAAATGATCCGCATCCATGATCCGTGTCGTTGAAGGGTATGTCTAAGTTTATCTTTGTCTTCGGGGGCGTGATGTCGGGCGTTGGCAAAGGCGTGGCGTCCGCGTCAGTGGGAAAAATTTTGCAGGCCCGCGGCTACCGCGTGACGGCGGTCAAAATTGACCCCTACGTCAATGTGGACGCCGGCACGATGAACCCCACCGAACACGGGGAAGTGTTCGTGACCGAGGACGGCGACGAGACTGACCAAGACGTGGGCAACTACGAGCGGTTTTTGGACGTCAACTTGCCGCGCGACAACTACATGACCACCGGGCGGGTGTATCTCTCGGTGATTCAACGCGAGCGGAACCTCGAGTACGGGGGCAAGTGCGTTGAAGTGGTGCCCCACATCCCCGAGGAGGTGATTCGGCGGATTCGGCGGGCGACCGCCAAGGCCAAAGCCGAAATTACCATCGTGGAAATCGGCGGCACCGTGGGCGAGTACCAAAACATCTTGTTTTTGGAAGCGGCGCGGCAGATGCACTTTGCACATCCCGACGATGTCTGTTTTATGTTGGTCAGCTTTTTGCCGGTGCCCGGAACCTTGGGCGAAATGAAAACCAAGCCGACCCAGTACGCGGTGCGGCAAGTTAACGAGGCCGGGATTCAGCCCGACTTTATCATTTGCCGTTCCATCGCGCCGCTGGACGGCCCGCGCAAAAAGAAGCTGTCGGTATTTTGCAACGTCGCCGAGTCGGCCATCATTTCGGCGCCGGACGTGGCAACCATTTACCAGGTGCCGTTGAACTTTGAACGCGAACGGTTGAGCGAAAAAATTTTAACGCAGCTGAAGCTCAAGTTACGGCGGGAAGACCTGCGCGAGTGGCGCGCCGCGGTGCGGCGGATGGCGGCGCCGAAAACCGCGCTGCGCATCGGCATGGTGGGCAAGTATTTTGCCACCGGCGCCTTCATTTTGCCCGATGCCTACATTTCGGTGATTGAAGCGCTCAAGCACGCGGCGGGGGTCAATCGGGTGCGGGTCCAGATTGATTGGCTTAACTCCGACGACTACGAGCGCGATGCCGCTAAGCCGCGCGAGCTCGGCGGTTACCACGGGATCATCGTGCCGGGGGGCTTCGGCAGTCGCGGCATTGAGGGGAAAATCCTCGCCATCCGGTACGCCCGCGAACATGGCTTGCCGTTTTTAGGGCTGTGCTACGGGATGCAACTGGCGACGATTGAATTTGCGCGAAACGTCTGCAAGCTTGCCAATGCCCACACCACCGAGGTTGATCCGAAAACCAAGCATCCGGTGATTCACATTATGCCTGACCAAGCCGAGAAACTGGCTAAAAAGCAGTACGGCAACACCATGCGGCTGGGCGGATTTCCCTGCGTGCTTGACCGCAATTCCCAATGTTTTAGGCTCTACGGCGCGCGACGGATTATGGAGCGCCACCGCCATCGCTACGAATTCAACAACGACTACCGGCAGCGCTTGACCAAGGCCGGGCTCCTGCTCGCCGGCCAGTCCCCGGACGGCAAGCTGGTGGAAATTATTGAGATTGCCAAACATCCGTTTTTTGTCGGCACGCAGTTTCATCCCGAGTTGAAGTCGCGGCCGCTGCGCCCGCACCCGCTGTTCGTGGGATTGGTGGCGGCGGCCAAAAAGCGGGCGCACGCCAAGCAGTAAGGAGTAAGCAGTAAGGAGTAAGCAATCATCGGAGTATCAAAAAACGACCGTGGGTACGGTCGCTTTTTTAAGCCCATACTCCTAGGGCCCTTAACGTAAGCGTCATCCTGGCTGGTCCAGATCCTGGACGCTGCCAGGATCGGGACGCTGCCAGGATCGGGACGCTGCCAGGATCGGGACGC
>CAYJVS010000068.1:0-1166 GCA_964373635.1 uncultured Gammaproteobacteria bacterium | reverse complement strand
ACGCTGCCAGGATCGGGACGCTGCCAGGATCGGGACGCTGCCAGGATCGGGACGCTGCCAGGATCGGGACGCGGCGCCAGATCCTGGACGCGGCGCCAGCATGACGGCGTTTACTGCTTACTCCTTACTCCTTGTTTCGCCACCGCCGGCATCACGTTGGCGAAACTCACGACTTTGCGGTTGCCGTTAAAACGGGTGATTTGTTTCCGGGTGAACTTGACCATGCCGGCGACCTTGGCGAAGAGGGTGTGGTCCACGCCCACGCCGACGTTGTTGCCCGCGCGGATGGGAGTGCCGCGCTGGCGCACGATAATCGCGCCCGCCGTTGCGAACTGGCCGTCGGCGAGTTTAACGCCGAGGCGCTTGGATTGCGAGTCGCGGCCTAAGGCGGTGGACCCGCCGGCTTTTTTGTGGGCCATAGGGAGGCAGCGTTTAGCTTATAGCTGGTAGCTTATAGTTTCGCGTTTATATTGTCAAGAAAAAACCGCCCCCCTCCTGGTTGCGGGGGCTATAGGATTAAATCGTGCGAGTTAGCCTAACTCAAAATTACTCCGGAAGAAGTAGTGGCGCGCGCGTGTTGCAGGCGTGGGAAAATTGAGCTACGATTAGATTTGGGACGAAAATTCCGGACATCCGATGTCCGGAATCGCAAAAAAGCGCCTCGCGACACAGAGTGTACGCGAGGCGGAAGTTGGGGGGGGCGGTCTAGCTAGTTTCTGTTGAAAAAAGTGGGAACCACCCCTACCCCCTTTTCAGCTTGAGCTCCCTCTCGTACGCCTTCACCGCCATGGGGATGATCTCGTCCCGATGAATGGGGACCATGGGTTCCGGGAGCTGGTCCACCGGGTACCACGTTCCCTGGCTGCCCTCGGGCACCTCGCAGAGGAACACCAGCGAGATGTGGCGCGCGGTGTGGTTGCCCCGTTTCACGTCAGGCGCATCCACTTGGTCGACGAGGTGGCGACTGGTGATCTCGGCCCCAAACTCGTTTTTGCCGAGTCGGGCAAAATCGCCAGCCTCGTTCGTACTCGCCCGAGGACAGGTGCCCGGGCAATGCCATTCGCCTGGAGCCGCCGACTCGGTGGCCGAACGCCGGGTCAGGAGCACTTCAATCCGGCCGGCGGCCTCTCGCAGACAGACCGCTTCGTACGCCGGCGTCACCGTCA
>CAYJVS010000067.1:0-5631 GCA_964373635.1 uncultured Gammaproteobacteria bacterium | reverse complement strand
GTCGCGCGGCCCTGGCCCGAGCTGGCGCGGCTCGCGTTTTCTCCCGAGGCCGCCGCGGAATTTACCTCGGTGGTGGACCGTTTTTTAGCCTACCATCACGATGAGGAAATTCATCGCCGCCGATCAGCGCCGCCGCCCACAACCGTTCAAAAAACATAACGCCGCTCCGCCGTGTCGTGGGCCGTTCTGGCGTCCGCGGCCGCCGCGTTAACTTATTTTACTCCTCCGAGATGCCACGAGTTGACGCCCGCGGCCCGGTTCATGGCGGAGCGTAACTTTACCGGAATTTGTGCCCGCTCGCCAAAATTAACTTTTCGGCGTATAGTACGATCGTACCATACCCCGAAAATATTTTCCTCCCACGAATGGCAGAATCCTCATGGCGAAGAACAAGGATGATGTAACATATGCCGCAAATTCTCAGTGATCGGCTCCTGCTCGCCATCGCCACGCTGCTGGATCACCAGCGGCGGTTCACCAGGTTAAGCCTCGTTGGCGCGGTTCCTGGTGACCCCCGTTTGTACCAGCATCACCGGTGGATGCTCCAGTACCTCAAGGAACGGCGGAAGCGGCAGCAGCTGCAAAAAGCCCTCTACGAACTCAAGCGGTGCGGGTATCTCCAGGCAAAAGTATTCGGAGCGACCCAAGGATACCTGGTCACTCCCAAGGGGGAAATCAAGCTGTTCCACTTGCAGTCACAGATGCTGCGGCAGCAAAAGTCGCGGCCGCGGTTGCCCGATGGGAAGTGGCTGATGGTGTTTTTTGACGTTCCGGAATCACTGCGGAAAAAACGCGACCTCTTCCGGCGCGAGCTGATTGGGTTGGGGTTCGAGCAGCTGCAAAAAAGTGTCTGGGTTACGCCGTACCCCGTGCGGGATAAACTCCGTGCGTTGATTCGCGTGCTCGAACTTGAACGGTATGCCCAGCCGTTGATGGTTGAAGAAACAACCATCTAATCTTTTCGGGGTATTGCACGATCGTGCAATACCCCGAAAAGATTGACGGTGTGGTTCATCCGGCACCGTGCGGATTGGACGCGATTGGGGTTGACGCGCATTTCCGGCCCCCAGCGTGTCCGATCCGATGGCCCACCACCGCGGACGCGGGCACATCGGAGCGGTTGCCCAAGTTTTTCATTGGCGCTGCCGTCCCTTGGACAGGGGCGGTTTTTTTGTTATGCTGAAGGTACAGCAAACGGCCCTGTTTCCGTCTGCTGGTGGTTGAATTCTATGTACCGGACACACACTTGCGGGCAGCTCACCGCTGCTGACGCGGGCAAAACGGTTACCCTCTCGGGCTGGGTCAACAGCCGCCGTGACCACGGCGGAGTCATTTTCATTGACCTGCGCGACCGTTACGGTCTGACCCAGGTGACGTTTAATCCGGCGGTGGCCAAGGACGCTTGGGCCGTGGCGGATAAGGTGCGCGACGAGTATGTGATTAAAATCCGCGGCCGGGTGGCGCGTCGGCCCGCCGAGATGGTCAACCCCAAGCTTGCCACCGGCGAGGTGGAGGTGTTCGCCGACCAGATTGAAATCTTGAACCCGGCCAAAACGCCGCCGTTTGTGCTCGCCTGGGTGCCGGAGGGTGAGCTTCCCGCCGGCCAGGAGGTGAGCGAGGACATCCGGCTGAAGTACCGCTTCCTGGATTTGCGGCGGCGCCGGATGCTTTCCAACCTCGTCTTCCGCGCCAAGGTCATCAAGTTTCTGCGCGACTGGATGCACGCGCACGGTTTCCTGGAGGTGGAAACGCCGCTCCTGACGGCGTCGTCGCCGGAAGGCGCGCGGGACTTTCTGGTGCCCTCGCGCTTGCACCCGGGGAAATTTTACGCCCTGCCGCAGGCGCCGCAGCAGTACAAGCAGCTCTTGATGGTCGGCGGGATTGATAAGTACTTCCAGATCGCGCCGTGCATGCGCGACGAGGACGCCCGCGCCGACCGCAGCCCGGGTGAGTTTTACCAGCTGGATATCGAGACGAGCTTCCTGACGCAAGACGAGTTCTTCGATCTCATGGAGCCGTTGTTTGTGGATTTGGCCCACGCCTTCACGAAGAAAAAAATTTCGCTGGTGTCCGGCCGTCTGCCGCGGCTGACGTTTACTGAAGCCATGCTCAAGTACGGTACGGACAAACCCGATCTCCGGTTCGGAATGGAAATCGTTGACATCACCCCGCTCGTTGCGGATTGCCAATTTTCTGTTTTTGCCAATGCGGTGAAAGCCGGCGGCGTGGTGCGGGCGCTGTGCGCGCCGGGGGCGGCCAAGCTCTCGCGCACCGAGATCTCAACGATGACCGATGAAGTCAAAAAACTTGGCGCCAAAGGCTTGGCGTACATCATCTGCCGGGCGGACGGCACGTACCAGTCGCCGATCGTAAAATTCTTGGGCGACGAACTGACGGCAATCATTGTCAAACAAGTTTCCGCCAAACCGGGCGACGTGATTTTCTTTGGCGCTGATACCCCCAAAATCGTTGCGGCTTCTCTGGGCAGCACTCGTCTCGCCTTAGGCCGGCGGCTCAATCTCATCAACCCCAACCTCTTGGCGTTCTGCTGGGTGGTGGATTTCCCCCTGTACGAGTGGAGCGAGCAGGAGAAGAAAATTGATTTCAGCCACAATCCGTTCTCCATGCCGCAGGGCGGGATGGAGGCGCTCAAAAAGAAAAAGCCGCTGGAAATTCTCGCTTACCAGTACGACATTGTCTGCAACGGCATTGAGCTGTCATCGGGCGCGGTGCGCAACAACGTCCCCGAGATTATGTATGCAGCGTTCAAAATCGCCGGCCACGAGCCCGACGCGGTGGATAAAAAATTCGGCCACATGATCGCGGCGTTTAAGTACGGCGCGCCGCCGCACTGCGGCTTTGCCCCGGGCATTGAACGGCTGGTGATGCTTTTGGCCGACGAGCCCAACATCCGCGAAGTGACGGCGTTTCCGAAAAACGGCCGCGCCGAGGACGCCATGATGAGCGCGCCGTCCGAGGTAGACCCCAAGCAGCTCAAGGAATTGCACCTGAAGATAGTCGGGAAGTAGCAGGAAATAAAATTCCAAACACCAAGCACCAAATTCCAAACAATACCCAATGACCAAAGGTCCAAAATTAAAAACCGTTTCGGTATTGGGAATTTTAAATTTGTTTGGGATTTGGAATTTGTGATTTGGAATTTCGATTGTTATGGTCCTTTCCCGCCTCCAGCGGTACATTCTTCTCCAAACCCTCGCGGTTTCCAAGCGCACGATGAGCCGATCCAGCATTGCACGGTTTTACCACGATGCGACGAACCGGCCAAACGGCAAGGACTTGGTCACCACCATCTCCCGCAGCCTCGACCGCCTGATTGCCAGGGGACTCCTGGTTGGCTGCGGCAGAAAAACCGCGCACAAGTGGTATATTGAGAGTACCCACTTGACGCCGAAAGGCAGGCGAGTGGCCAGGCGGCTCCTGGGAGAACAGCAAGCCCTGCCATTGGGCATAAAACGACGAAAGGCAAAGCCAACCCAACGACTAACAACTAAACTTACAACTTAAATCTTAAATCTTTAATCTATGCCCTTGCCCAAAAGAGTCGAGGCCTACCTCGCGAAGGCCCAAAAAACGTTTGAGCACCTTTCCCACAAAACGGTGTACACGGCCTACGATTTGGCCCAGACGCTGCAGCGCAATTTAACCGAGATCGGCAAGACCCTGCTGGTGAAAGCCGACAAAGCCTATGTGCTGGTGGTGATTCCAGCGTCGGCGCGATTGAATTTAGACAAGCTCAAAAAAATGTTAAAAGCCAAAACCGTGTCGCTGGCGCCCGAAAAAATCATGGTCAAGGTGCTGCGGGTTAAAGCCGGCGCGCTGACCGCGTTTGGCGGACTCCACAAACTCCAAATCGTGGTGGATAAAAGTTTGCTCAAAACCAAAGAGGTGATTTTGCAGGCGGGCAGTTTTACCGATTCGATCCGCATGAAGGTCAAAGATTTCATCGAGCTGGAGAAAGCCAAGCTGGGCAACATCGCCGGAGTCGGCGGCTACAAAGTCCCCAAAACCAAAAAGCCCCGCCGGTAGCCCAGGATGCACCCCGTTAAAACCACCCAATTTGAAGGGCCGCTCGACCTGCTGTTGCAGCTGATTGAGGAGCAAAAGCTTGACATTACCCAGCTGTCGTTGGCGGCGGTGACCGAGCAGTATCTGGCGGTCTTGCAGCGGATCGGCGAGCGTTTGAGCGCGGACGCCTTGGCGGATTTTTTGGCCGTGGCCGCGCGGCTGCTGTTGATCAAATCGCGCGCGCTGTTGCCGTACCTGCAGCCGCCCGACGATGATGAAGGCCAAGAGCTGGAGCGGCAATTAAAGCTTTACCGCGAATTTGCCCAGGCGGCCCTCGCGGTCAACGCGCGGTTGCGGCAGCGGCAGGCCAGCTTCAGCCGCGAACGGTTGTTGACATCCCACGAGCGCCAAGCGTTCACCGTCCCGCCGAACCTGACCGCCGACCGCCTGGCAGCGGCGATGGCCGACGTGATTGCCGCCGTGCCGCCGATGTTGCCCCTGACGACGAACACCTTGCCGCGCACCGTCAGCGTGCACCAGAAAATTCTCCAGCTGCGCGAGATGATCTGGAAAGCCGCCAAGCTGCGGTTCTCCGAACTCTTCGCCGGCAGCGCGAACCGCATGGACATCATTGTCAGTTTCCTGGCGGTTTTGGAACTCACCAAGCAGCGCAGCGTCAGCGTGCGCCAAGATGAACTGTTCCAGGAGATCGTGATCGAGCGCGTCGCGGAGTAACCCTATGCGCCAAGCGAGTTTGTCGGCAACCATTGAAGCGGTGCTCCTGGTGAGCAACCGGCCGCTCGGCCTTCGCGAGTTGGCTGACGTTTGTGAGAAAAAGA
The DNA here is from genome assembly GCA_964373635.1 of uncultured Gammaproteobacteria bacterium. Taxonomy (GTDB): domain Bacteria; phylum Patescibacteriota; class Patescibacteriia; order Buchananbacterales; family GWA2-38-13; genus VMFR01. The sequence continues at coordinate 766 of CAYJVS010000067.1, read as the reverse complement.
TCAGCGAGGTTGAAGCCGCCGTGCAGACGTTGGTTGACGCGTACGGCCAGCGTCCCGAGACCGGGATCCAGCTGACGCGGGTCGGCAACCTGGTGCAGCTCGTGACCGCGGGGGTTTGCGCGCCGATCGTGCAGCGGTTTCTCCAGCAGGAAACCACGGGCGAATTGACGCGCGCGCAACTGGAGACGCTCACCATCATCGCCTACCGCGGCCCGGTGACGCGGGCGGAACTGGAGCAGATCCGGGGGGTGAACTGCGCGATCATCTTGCGCAATCTCCACATCCGCGGGTTGATTGAAACCCAAGCCGAGCGCGCTCCGATTCCCCGCTACCTGGTCAGCATGGATTTCCTGAAATCCTTGGGTTTGCCAACGGTTGAGCGGTTGCCGGACTACGTTCGGCTCCACGGCGCGGAGGTGATCAACCGGCTGTTGGAAACCACGGCGGCGTCCAATTTGTCTCATGAAGCATGAACGGTGTGAGCCCGTTTTTACACCGACGATCGTCTGGGGGACGGAAACGAGGTCCGGATCGTGGTACGACTTCGGCTCACCCCCCCCCCTCACCCGGCCTCCCTCTCCCGCCCTCACCCAACCCACACCCCCAGGGAGAGGGAACGGGGGGGGGGGGGGAGGGGGGGGGTTGGGGGGGCGGGGGGGCGGGGGGGGGGGGTGGCGGGGGGGTGGGGGGGGGGGGGGGGTGGGGGGTAGGGGGGGGGGGGGGGGGCGAAAAGCCCCGCGGGGCGGGGGGGGGGGGGGGGGCGCGC
>CAYJVS010000066.1:0-5755 GCA_964373635.1 uncultured Gammaproteobacteria bacterium | reverse complement strand
TCTGGACGTGGCGCCAGATTCTGGACGTGGCGCCAGAATGACGGATCGGCCGTAGTTAAATTTTTGGATTCCGACATCCGGCCGGACATCCGATGTCCGGCGGACATCCGATGTCCCTGTTGACACCAACCGATTCTTTGCACTGTGCACTGTGTACTGTTCGGTATTCCTGCCATTTGTGACCACAAGGTTCGGGATGGTACAATGGGGGTGCAATGTTACGGTACCAATGTTTCCCGCGGGCAAGTGGACAATCCGGATCGTCGTTGTTGCCGGCGGGGCGCTGCTCGTGGCAACTGGTTTGGCCGTGGCGGATTTGGCCGGCCGCATCGGGCGGGGCGAGGTGGATGTGGATACCCTTGGGGCGCGCGCTGAACCTCCGGCCGGACTCCAAAAACAGGATGTCGCCGGCGTTAATCGGCCTTCCTTTGGTCCCGATACGGCACCCGTCGTCGTCGTAGAATTTTACGATTTTCAGTGCCCCTTTTGTCGCCAAGCGGCGCCCGTTGTGGAAGCCGTGGCTCAAATGCCCGAATTTGCGGATAAAGTCAAGTTCGTGTTTCGCCATTTTCCTCTGGTGGATATTCACCCCCCTTTGCCCTGGAAGCGGCGCGGGCCGCCGAGTGCGCCCACCGCCAGGGGAAATTCGCCCCCATGCGCGAGCTCCTCTTCGCCAACCAGTCCCAGCTCGGCCCGGCTGACCTGCGGAGTTACGCCGAGCGCATCGGGCTTGACGCCCTGCCGTTTGCCGCTTGCCTAGCCAGCGCCGCCTCGTACGCGGCCGTCGAGCAGGACTGGCAGGACGGCATCAAGCTCGGCGTCAAGGGCACGCCCACCTACTTCATCGGCGACCAAAAAATCCCGGGTGCGCCGCGGCTTGGCCAGCTCCAGCAGGCGATCGCCGCCGCCCTCGCGGACTCCGCTGATTGACGCGGATGAAAACGCGGATTGACGCAGCAGTGAATAATTTGAGACTGTAGAAAAACTCAGTTATGCTTCGAGCGCAGCGTTGCGGAGTCGAGAAGTTAGCAAAATTTTTCGCTTCTCGACAAGCTCGAAGACTAAAATTTTGCTGTGCTGTTCATTTTTCTGCAGTTTCAATTTCGTAATTGAACGTGAGTAAAACTTTCCCACTGCACCGCTTGCGCCTCCTGGCCGCCGCGTTCCTGCTGGCCGGGTGGTGGTGGGTTGCGCCCGCCGCGGCGCTGGCGCAAGCGCCGCCGCCGGCCGGCGAGCAGCCGATTCTCAACCTCAACGCTCAGGTGACCATTCCCGGCAGCTACCCCAAGGAGCAGCAGATCTTCCAAGCCGGCCAACCCACCAAGGTCACCCCGGACCTGCTGGGCAAGTACGTCGTGGCGATCTACCGCTTCGGGATTTTGCTGTCCATCTTCCTGACGATTTTCATGATGATGGTGGGCGGGTTCCTCTGGGTGGTGGCCGGCGGCAGCCCGCAGCGGGTGGAGAACGCCAAAAGCTACATCACTTCGGCCTTAACCGGCCTGGTGCTGGCCTTGACGTCGTTTTTGCTGCTGCAGACGGTCAACCCATCGCTGGTGGTATTTCCGCCCATTACCGCGCAGCGCCCCGACCTGGTTCAACCCAGCGGTCTTGTGCGACGAGTAGACGAGAACTACGGCTGTGAAAAGCTGCTGGTGGCCGACAACCCGAACGAATGCGAGAAGAAGTGCGTCGGCTTCGGCGGCGGCGGCGCCTACCTGGACCAGAGTAGAAATCCGGTCGCCGTCCCCATCCCCCGCTCCAGTCGTTTCTGCTGTGCCTGCAAGAACAAACCGTGCAAGGCCGCTCTGCAGGGCTGCTCGCTGACCGATGAGCAGGGTTGCTGCAAGCCGATGATTTGCAATACCGTCGGCTCCGACGAGTGCGAATCGCTCCACGAGGGCGGGGAGGAGTACCGCGCCGAGATTGAGTGCAACCGCGACTACGAGTGCCTCTCCAAGATGTGCTACGACGTCAGTGGATCGGTCTACGACTACTGCGTGCCCGACGGCGGATTTACCACGGTGGGACACCGCTGCAACAGCGACCGGGAGTGTGCCAAGGGCATGGGCTGCTGGTCAGAGGGCTACAGCGTGTGCGCCGCTGGCTTCGGCGGGGGGGTTACCACTTGCCCTAACCCCATCGCGTGCTGGAAGTTTAAAGCTGGCGGGGTTGCCTGCAAGGAAAACCGGGAGTGCCTCAGCGGGGTCTGCGATACCGCCCGGTCGGGCCAATGCATAGGCATAGAATGAACCTCGGTCGAACGCTTTTTCCCAAAGCTCAGCCCCCAAGCGGGGCTGAGCTTTGGGAAATCGGCGCTCATTTTTTGTCCTTGACGGGGGGCTGATTTACGCGTAGCATGAGTCTTTGCACTGCTGGCCGACTGGAGCTGAACCGTCCGCGTCTTTTCTGCACAAGCTGGCGGTAACGATTGCATCAAGTTATGGCCAATTCCTTCATTAGCATTCGGGGGGCAAGGGTGCACCCCAGCACCAATTTTACGGTAGTTACTGACGGCAACCCGCTTCGCCTGCAGAGGTGTGTGCCTATTCGGCACGCGCGGGTTGCAAGCGTTGGCCAGCGGTTTTCGCGCCGCAGCATCATGGCTTCCGGAAACGGTAAAATTGGTGCGGGGCGAGAGGTGGAAAATTGACGATTACTTTTCGCGGTATGGTCGATCAATTCATTTCCATCCGTGGGGCGCGCGTGCACAACCTCAAGAACATTGACCTGGACATCCCCAAGAACAAGCTGGTGGTGTTCACCGGCATTTCTGGTTCTGGAAAATCGAGCCTGGCGTTTGACACCCTCTACGCCGAAGGGCAGCGGCGGTACGTGGAGAGCCTCAACGCCTACGCGCGGCAGTTCCTCGGGGTGATGGACAAGCCCGACGTGGACCGCATTGACGGCCTGTCGCCGGCGATCGCGATTGACCAGCGCACCGCGTCCACCAATCCGCGCTCAACCGTGGGCACGATGACGGAAATTTACGATTACTTGCGGTTGTTGTATGCCCGCGTCGGGATGGTGCACTGCCCGCGCTGCGGCCGCGTCACGGCCCAGCATGCGCCGGCGCAAATCACCGAAAATCTGATGGCGGCGTCCGCCGCCACGGAGCAGACCTGGCTGTTGCTGGCGCCGTTGCCTCATGCCGCCAGCGCCGAACGGAATCGGATGCTATCCGAAATCGCCAAAGCCGGCTACCAGCAAGTTAGGCTCAACGGGGTGATCATGCCCGTGGCCGCCGCCCAGGTTGAGACCAAGGACGGGACCAAACCGGAGCGGATTGAAGCCGTGGTGGCAACCGTGACCATTCCGCCGGCCGGCAAACGCAAAACCTGGCCGCGCGAAGAACTGGATAAAGCCGTGCGGCTGTGTTTAGACCTGGGCAACGGCCGGCTGGTGGCGCAACGCGCCGCCGGGGGGAAAGGCGCGGCGGTTGAGCGGCTGTTTTGTCAGTCCTACCATTGCCCAACCTGCGACGTGACGCTGCCTACCATTGAGCCGCGGAGTTTTTCGTTCAACAGCCCAGCCGGCGCCTGTCCCAAGTGTCTGGGGTTAGGCACCCGCCTGGAAGTTGATCCCGAGCTGGTCATGCCCAATCCGCGGTTGACCCTGGCGCAAGGAGCGATCAAGCCCTGGGCGAGAAATTTTTTCAACCAAGGGTGGTACTGGGAGCTTTTGGCGGCCGTGGCCAAGGCCAACCAGTTTTCGCTTGACACGCCCGTTGGCGAATTAGCCGCCAAGGCGCGCGCCGTGTTGCTCCACGGCAGCGGCGAACAGACCTACCCCTTGGCCGACGGGTCGGCGCGGACGTTTCCCGGCATCACGCGGCTCTTGGAGGAAAAGTACGCCGAGACGTCGTCCGACTACTTGCGCAAAGAAATCGGCCAGTACATGCGGGTGTTTACCTGCCCGGCTTGTCGCGGTCAGCGCCTGCGGCCGGAGGTCTTGGGGGTCACCGTCGGAGGCAAAAATATCGCCGTGGTTGCTGGCTCCTCGGTGGACGCCGCCACCGCCTTTGTCGCGGCGCTGGCCGGAAACTCATCGGCTCGCGCCCGGCGGGCGGCGGCGGTTCCCCCGCTCAAATCCCGCGAATTGAAGGTGGTTGGACTGTTGCTGCGGGAAATTCTCGTCCGGCTCAAAAACCTCACGGACGTCGGCTTGCGCTATCTGACGCTCGACCGGCCCGCCGCCAGCCTCTCGGGCGGCGAAGCCCAGCGCATCCGTCTGGCGACGCAAACGTCGCTCCAGCTTTCCGGCGTGGTCTACATCCTCGATGAGCCGTCCGTCGGCTTGCATCAAAAGGACAATGCCAAGTTGATCGTGACGCTGAAAGCGCTGCGGGATTTGGGCAATACCGTCATCGTGGTTGAGCATGATCCGATGATGATGGCGGCCGCGGACGTTATCGTTGACATCGGTCCGGGCGCGGGCGCCTACGGGGGCCGGGTGGTGGCCCAGGGCAGCCTCAAGAAGATCATGGCCAGCCGCTCTTCGTTGACCGGCCGGTACCTGGCGGGGCGGGAGCGGATTGAACCGCCCGACCGCTACCGGCCCGGCAGCGGCAAGTACCTCGAAATTGTCGGGGCGTCGGAGTTCAACCTCAAACGCGTGACCGTGCGCATCCCGCTGGGAACGCTGACCTGCGTCACGGGCGTGTCGGGCTCGGGCAAATCCACCCTGATGCTGGACATCTTGGTCCGCGCGCTGGCCCAGCACTTTTACCGCGCCAAGGAGCAGCCGGGGGCGCATCAAAGCATCACCGGTCTGGACGCGATTGACAAGGTGATTTCCATTGACCAGTCGCCGATTGGCCGAACGCCGCGTTCCAATCCCGCGACGTACACGGGGCTGTTTACCGCGATTCGCGACCTCTACGCCGAGACGCCCGAGGCTAAAATCCGCGGTTACGACGTGGGCAAATTCAGCTTCAACGCGCGCGGGGGCCGCTGCGAACATTGCGCCGGGGACGGGGCGGTGCAAATCGAGATGCAGTTTTTGCCCGACGTCTACTTGCCCTGCGAATTTTGCCGCGGCCGGCGCTACAAGCCCGAGGTTCTGGAGATTCACTTCGCGGGCAAAAGCATCGCGGACGTGCTGGAGCTGTCGGTGGATGAAGCCGGGACGTTTTTCAGCCGCTACCCGCTGATCCGCGAGAAGCTTCAGACGCTCAAGGACGTCGGGCTGGGGTACCTCAAGCTCGGTCAGCCGGCCACGACGTTATCGGGCGGTGAAGCGCAGCGGGTCAAGCTGGCCACGGAACTGTCGCGGCGCGCCACCGGCCGGACGCTGTATATTTTGGACGAACCGACCACCGGCTTGCATTTTGAAGACATCAAACGGTTGCTCCACATCCTCAATCAGCTGGTTTCCAAGGGCAACACCGTGCTGGTGATTGAACACAACCTTGACGTGATCAAGTGCGCCGACTGGGTGATTGATCTGGGGCCCGAGGGCGGCGGCCGGGGCGGCGAGGTGGTGGCCGCCGGCACCCCGCGGCAGGTCGCGCGGGTCAAGCGGAGTTATACGGGACAGTATTTGCGGCAGGTGCTGGCGCGAGAAGCGTCCCGCGGTCGAAATTCCCAGCACCAAGCGCCAAGCGCCAAATAATTTTGAATTTCCCAATTTTGAAACATTCGGTCATTCGAATTTAGTTGCCGCGCGACTACCCCGCGGCCGCGGGGATGAATCCCGATCCTGGACAAGCCAGGATGACGGGTTAAAGAAGGACGGTCATTCTGGCGCCGCGTCC
>CAYJVS010000065.1:0-5854 GCA_964373635.1 uncultured Gammaproteobacteria bacterium | reverse complement strand
TCCTGGACGGTGAGAAGATCACCGAGATCCGGGTCAAGACCAAGGCACAGGAGAATCCGCCGCAGGACGAGCCGGAGCCGAAAAGCTCTGACAAGTCCGGCGAGGACTCCCGCGCAACGCAGCAGTCCGAGTGAACCACACGAAGACCGCTGTCCAAGGGCGATGCTCAACGAGTGTCGCCCTTTTCTTTTTGCTAAAAATCTTGAGCGAGGGCGGGAAGCGGCTCGTTCCTGCGTCAGCAAGGGAACAAAGCCCGCAAAAATTGTTTCCTTAATTGTCCCGCCCTCTATGCTGTATAATTTAAGATATGTATTATGTCTATCTAACCAAAATTAAGAATCAGAGCAATCATTCATACTATATTGGTTATACGAGCAATCTAAGAAAAAGAATTATAGAACATCAAGAAGACAAAGGAAAAATAGAGTTGATCTATTACGAAGCTTACAAGACTGACAAATTAGCAAGAACGCGTGAAAAGAAGTTAAAATATTTTGGTAGTGCTTGGCGTGGATTAAAGAAAAGATTAGATATTGCTTAGAGGGCGGGATTGCGCGCGACCATTAAAAGAAAAAGAAATTTTTGCGGGCTTTGTCCGCCGTCAGGCGGCGAGCCGCTGGGTGAGGTGTCGCGCCTGCGGCGCGCCACTTCTCCTTTTCAGGAATTTTTGATAAAATAGGTTCGAGTAAAGTTGTATAACCACACCAATATCAAACTTTCCGATTTTTGCCCGACCGATTCGGCCGCGCGAAGCGCCGCCTATTCTCAATATTTATAGGACGTACGCGCTTGGTGTCATTCCGGCCCCAGAGCCGGAATCCAGACCAATCCATGCGCGAGATCCTGGAAATACCAGGACTGGCAGCGTCCAGGCGTCATCCTGGCCGAGTCCAGGATCGGGATTCCCGCTGGAGTTTACCCCGTACTTGATACGGGGCGGGAATGACAAATGAACGGGTAAAATTGATCCAACGCGTAAGTCCTAGAAGGATAAAAAAGTTAAACTACCCGCACGTCAAGTTTTCCGAAGTAGCTCAACCAGGTAGCGCATTCGTCGGCGCCGACGAACATTGCGAGTTCTCCGCCACCATGAAATACTAGGAAAGGGCGGATCCGCCGTAGGCGGAAAACCGTGCCGCAACGGCCATCGGCCGGCCAGTAACCTGTTCGGTATCATGACACCCAAAAACCCACTGGCCGGCCTTTTCTTTTTTGCAAAAATCGGCTAGAGTAGTGGCACGATTTTGCCGGGCTAGCTCATTGGTAGAGCGAAGGCCTAAACTCTTTGGGCCCGCCGGTGGCAACACCGGTGTGCAAACCGGGTGAATTCGGGGAAATCCCGCGGTAGTGGGACAATCCCGAGCCAAGCCCAGCCCTTTCGGAGAAAGAGCTGGGAAGGTGTAGAGACTATCCCGCAAGGGAGTACTCCGACGGTATGTCGGGGGAAGCACCCGGAGTCCCGCATCGCGGGATCATGATATAGTCCAACCCTTGAGGTAACTCAAGTAGCAGGCTAGGAAGAGCCTTGCGTACTCAGTTCGATTCTGAGGCCCGGCATGGCATGGCGGCCCCGCGGATGCGGGGCTGTTGTGTTTTGACTCGGTGGCGTCAGTTCTCCACCTTCGTCCCGCTTCAGCGGGACTTCGGCAGACAGGGATTCTGCCCCCGGCACATCACCGCGGACCCCATCACGGGGTCTGTTGTGTTGTGCGGCGCCGTTGCCGGGCGCGCTGGCAGCCGCTAGCATGACGGTATGCGAACGCTGCCCGCGAGTTATGTGGTGGTGGATGTGGAAACCACGGGGTTGAGTCCATGGCGCGGCGACCGCGTGGTGGAAATCGGCGCGCTGCGCGTTTCCCGCGGGACGGTCGCGGGCAGGTTTTGGCAATTGGTCAACCCGGGCATGCCGATCCCGCTTGACGCGCAAGCCATTCACGGCATCACCGACGCGGACGTGGCGGGAAAACCGGTGATGGCGGACGTGCTGCCGCGATTTGTGGCGTTCGCCGCCACGCTGCCGCTCATCGCGCACTTCGCTTCTTTTGACCGCTCCTTTTTGGAAGCCGAGTGCCGGGCGTGCCATCTTCCCCATCCCTTCCGGTACCTGTGCACGGTGGAATTGTCGCGTTGGCTTACCCCCGATCTCCCGCGGCACAATCTCGATAGTTTGTTGCGGCATTATCGGATCGCGGTGACCGACCGCCACCGGGCGTTGGGCGATGTCACCGCGACCCAGCAGCTCTACGAGGTATTGCGCCGAGCATATAACCGAACCACGAACGCAATTCGCCCCCCTTTGACATTCGGCCGATGTTCATGGTAGTCTGTAATCCGTTTTGTTGTTTGACAACCAACCCAACCTGAATGCGTTCCCACGCAGAAAGGAGAATGCTGATGGGAAAGCGCATTGTCGTCAGTGTGGACCAATCGTTGGGGCTACTGCGGGCAGCCCCGTACCTCATTGGGTGGTGTTGCAACCACCCCAACGCTGGCCTGGGCGGAGCGACCGGACGGAGTCAGGTGGGATTGTGGGCGCTTGTCCACCAGGCTCTGGCATGGGCGAAGCCAGAAGTTCGCAGCGCGGTGTACGACCAGTGCGTGTACTTTCTCGATGAGTACCTTGGGCCGTACGCCAGCTACTACCATTGGGCCTACCGGTACCTCTGCGCCGGTGGCAACCGATTCGCCCCAGAGCGCATCTTCACCCCGCCCGGGTGTTTCTACTTCCCGGGCACGCAGCAGCCGGTCACGAGCGCGCGGCTGGAGCAACACCTTCTGCAACCAGCGATCGTGCAGCAGTGGACCGCCTGCAAGGACAAGGGTGAAGGCGGTCGGATGCCCGAGATTCGGATTGCGGGCAACGCCACCGACCCCCTGCTCGTGCAGATCCGTGACGCCATGGCGGCGTACGACCGGTTGGTTCAGAGCGCTGCGCAACGTCTGCAGATTCTCGGGGTCGGGCCGGGCGGCATGATCGAACATGACGTGAATGCCGGCGGGCACTTCGGCTTCGTTGAGGCCGGCGCCGCAGATCCTCAGACCACAACGATGTTGGTCCGCTTGGCTTCAAGCACGATCAAGGCGAACGCGCCGGACTTCCAGCTCCGCAATGACGACGGCGACGTGACGCTGGAGCCGGCCCATCACGCCATCACCCAAGGGATCTCAACCATCCTGAACTCGGGAGAGCTCTTGGTCTTGGCCTGGGGGAGCAAGAAGGCTCTGCCGGTCGAACGCATGCTCCTGGGCACGCCGGGAACGATGAATCCGGCGGCCTGGGCGCAAACGAAGGACAACGTCACGATCTTTCTTGACCGCGACGCCTTCGGCGGTCTTGACGCGGCCGCGCTTGAGGCCCGGGGCTGGGCAGTCGAATTCCCCGACGGCAAGTGAAGTTCATTACCCGACTGACCATGGGGTCAGCCGGGTTTTTTTGTCATGCGGTAGCCGTGGCTGTTGGGTTTTTCTCTCCAGCCCCCTGCAGAATGCCAGATACATCCGTTTTTTGACTTTCTGGTAGCCTCCTGATAGATTGAAGATGTTGATTTTTGACAACTCAGTTTGTTCATTCGCAGCACATGGTGTGTTGCAGCTTGACGGAGTTGCGGCCTATTTTTGAGTGGAGGTTTCGCCATGAGAAGGCGACCGTATAACATGGAGGGGCTGAAGGAGGGGTTGACCAACGCGTGCATCAAAGGAGCCATGGCCGCCAACCGCGCCTTGCTGTACGCCGGCATCGAGGACGCGGTGGCGCCCAATCCCGAGTACACCACCAAGCCAGACAGCACGGGCGCGGACATCATCTGCGAGACCCATGTGCACGGCGGCGCCAAGCACTTCAGCTCCTCGGCCTGGCTGATTACCGAGGAACGCTGCGCCCAGCTTGGCACTGGCCGCAGCCGGCCGACCGAGTTTGGTTTCACCAGCGACCCCGTGGACGGCACCAAGCCCACCTGCAAGCACCTGCTCGACGCGAGTGGTTGTCGTCTGGTCCGTGACGTCATCGTCGCCCCCGAGAGTGTACCCCGCTGGGTCAGTCACCACGGTTCGCCCGCCACGGTCACCGGCGCGAGCATTTCGCTCGGCGCGTTCCACGACGGTCGACCGGTGGCCGCGGCGATCGTCGAACTCATCAGCCAGGACCTCGTTCTCGCCTGCGAGCTGGGCGTGTGGATGGCCCACCTTGACCGGCGGGCCGCGCTTGACCGCAGCGACGAGATCGATCTCGGGTGGGTGCTCCAGCACGGCAGAGAGGTGCAGTTCCATCCGTACGGGTGGCGGCACGGAAGCGGCGAACGGCGGCAGCGATTCGTCACCTACCTGGGGAAACCCCAGTACCAGGAACACCTGGCGAACACCGGGTTGCTCCGCCACACCGAACTGGAGCGTTTCCCAACCAACGTCACCCCGGGTCCCCCCCGGCCGCTGTACCTTTCCACCCTGCACGACCGCCAGGGACCAGCCCGCGTGGACTTCGTGCTGTCCAACCGCGAACGCATCAGCGAGTGGGCGACCTGGCCGGTCTTCGCCAGCTTCGCGCGGCACCAGGGCAAGCCCGTCCTCACCTTCTACGAGGTGACGCCGCCGCAGCCAGCGGCTACCGCCGCTGGCGCGCCAATGCCGCCGCCGGCATCCGACAGCTGCTTCGAGGTGGACGAGGACGGCATCGCCCGTTTTGACTTCAGCCGCATTGCCAGGCTGCCTAACCCCAGCCTTTACCGTGCGTCGGTCGTGGTGGCGCCCGCCGACAACGACTGGCTGCGGTACACCATGCAGCGCCACGGCTACCGCGAGCTGAGGTTTGTGGCATGATGGAGAGCGTCAATTCCGCCGACTCGTGAAGCCCACGCCCGTACACCGAGCGCGGGCTTTTTTCCCCATTTTGCCCTGGTGATAACTTTGTCTTCCCCACGGGGCGGTTTTCTGGTATAGTGTGGATAATTTAAAAAGTAAAAAACTTAAAACCTATGGAGGGAATCATCCAAGCGTTTCAGGCCAGCGCGCAACTCCTGTGGGTGGGAGTGGTCGAGAACTCCCCGAAGATCGTGGCGGCGCTCCTGATTTTATTCTTTGGCACGTTGTTGGCGGCAACCCTGGGATTGCTCGTGGCGAGGTTCGCTCGCCTGATCCAACTTGACCGCGTTGCCGAGCAACTGCGGCTCCACCGCGCCGCGGGGACGGTGGGAGTGAAGAATTTCCAGTTCAGTAAGTTAATCGGCTGGCTGGTGAAGTGGTTTTTCGTCCTGGTGGTGTTCATCGCGGCCGCGGACGTGTTGGGGTGGCCGGCGGTGACTGAATTTCTCACCGACGTCACGCTCTACGTTCCCAAGGTGCTGGTGGCGGTGTTGATTCTCTTGGCGGGCACGGCATTGGCGAATTTCGTCAACGAGGTGATTCGGCGCGGGGTTAAAGCGACGCAGCTGGCGCACCCGGGGATGCTGGGAACTTTGGCCAAATGGTTGATTCTCATCTTCGCGGTCATGGCGGCGTTGGTGCAACTCGAGATCGCCGCGGACATGATCCAGATTCTGTTCACGGGGTTAGTCGCGATGCTGGCGCTGGCCGGCGGGCTGGCCTTTGGTCTGGGTGGCAAAGACGCGGCCAAAGACCTGTTGCAAAAAATCAAGCGCGAGATTGATTGAGGCGGTCACGGCGGATTTTTTGGACCGTCCCGGTGGTCACATCGGGACGGTTTTGTTTGACGCAGGAGAGACTCTGCGCTAGGGTGGTGGCAGATTGGGATTGCCGTAGATGGTCGCATTGCCTGCGGCTTACCCGCCAAAGATTTTACGGGGTGTCGTATACCGGTAGTACGCATGCTTTGGGAGCATGTAGACTGGGTTCAATTCCCAGC
>CAYJVS010000064.1:0-6149 GCA_964373635.1 uncultured Gammaproteobacteria bacterium | reverse complement strand
CGCCGCACCAGAAAGGTGCTCGGCGTCCGATAGCGCGTTAGCCGGCGGTTGACCCGTCGGGAGTAGTTTTTCATGTCATCGGTATTAACCCCTCCTAACCTCCCCTTACCCTAAGGGGAAATTTTAGGTAGCCCGTAGCCCCCTATCGTAACGGGGAGAAACCGTGTTAGACACACCCGTTCTTCCCCTTAACATTACGGGGGATGAAGGAGGGGTTTAATAAAATTCAAAGCGGAGCCGTTCAACCGGCAGCGGGCTTTGGGCGTTGACCCGTTGGATGATGTCGGCTTCGCGTCCTTTCAGCTCTTGCGCCATGGCCGACGACCGCACCTGTATGGTCACGTGGCCGTCCTGATAGCGAACTGCTCTGGCCCGGGACGCCACCTGGGGCGGTACCACGTCCGGCAGCACGCGCTCAAAAATTTCCAGCACCACGGCGGCCTGCACCTGGCTGGAGATGCCCGCGGTCCGAATCGCCTTGGGCAAGAGATCTTTGAGGGGAAGGAAAGGCATACACGGAGCTGATAGCTTTTAGACTGCGATACGGACGATGAAATATATTCTATAGTCCTCTGCAAAACTCGCTTTCGTAGCGAGCGCTTCAAATTTCGAAGCGAAAAATCGTACCTGCGACGATGTTTATCTGCAAGATTAGCGGAGGAGCAGTTACGATTTTTTCACCCTTCGGGTGATCTCCCATGGGGATGACAGCCGAAATTTGGAGCTCACGGCAGAAATGGAGTTTTGCAGAGGTCCCTATAAGCTAAAAGCTATCAGCTATAAGCTCACTAAACGGCCCGGTACTCACAGATGTCGCGGTACTCGCAGCTGGCGCAAACACGGCCTGGCGTGGCGACGAAATGCCCGCGTTCAATTTCGGCAATGGCGGTTAAAATTTTTGACTTGAGCCGCGCTAAATCCTTCTCGGTGCCGAGAAATGTTTGTTGCAGATTCCCCTCCAGGTAGTGAAACGTCAGGCTGGCGATCGGTTGCTGGAACACCTCGACCGCCGCGAGTTGATAGAGCAACAACTGCTCTTTATCCTCGGCGGTCAGTTTCCGCTTGGGCGCGCCGGTCTTGTAGTCAACCAGCGCCAGCTGGCCGTCGCGCTCGTCAATGCGGTCAATTTTCCCAAAAACGGCATGCTGGCGGCCCGTGGCGACATCTTCCAGCTTGACGGTGAATCCCTGTTCCAGGTACTTCGGGGTCACCACCTGGTTGTTGACGCTGGCGTAGTAATCGGCCAACAACTGTTCGCCGTGCGCGTAGTAGCGCTGCCGTTCGGCCGGATCGGCGTACCAGTCGTCAATCCAAAGTTCGCGGTACAGCCGCGTCAGTTCATCCAACTGCAGCAGTTTGCCCACGGGCAACGGGGCCGGGGCGGCGGCGGCAAACAAACTGCCCTGGCTTGACCCCTGGCGCTGCATGACCAATTGGTACGCCCGCTGCAGCACCGCGTGCATGGTCTGGCCGAAGCTGAACACCGCCCGGCCGCGCACCGGCACGCGCAACAAATACGCGAACCGGTACTTCCACGGGCACGTCTCGTAGGTTTGCAGCTGCGAGTGAGAAAACTTCTCCGGCATCCGGTAATACTCCAAGCGTCCTTGCGGCAGTGCTCGGCTTTCCCCGGGTGTTGGCTCCAATTGCGGCACCACGCCGGATGGCGCTTTGACCGGTTGGACCGCCGCCACCCCCAGTTCGGCCAAAAACACGCTCGGGCGCTTGACGCGCGTCCCGCCGTAGGTTGACGCTGACGTCAAAGTCACGCTGTCTTTGGCGCGCGTCACGGCGACGTACAACAGCCGCCGCTCTTCTTGCAGGTGCACGTCGCCGCCCGGCAGACGTTCCTTAATTAACCCGTCGGGCAAGGGAATCGGTTCGGCGCGTTCCAGCGTGGGAAACCGCCGCTCCACCAGATTGACCACAAACACGTGCGCGAACTCCAACCCTTTGGCCGCGTGCACGGTCATCAACTTGACCGCGTCGGGCCCTTGCTCGGGTTCCGGCGCGAGGGTTCCCGCTTCGCCGGCCTCAAGCTCAAGTTCATGCTGGCGCAAATACGCGCTCACCGAGCGATCGGTGGCCGCGGCTTCAAATTCTGCAATCCGGCGAAAAAATTGATTCAGGTAGTTGACTTGCTCCAACCGGCGGGGGTCATCGGTGGCCGTCAGCCACTTGAGGTAACCGGAGGCTTCCAGGGCCGACAGCGCCACTTCGCGGACGCCCTTGGTCCGCGTCAGCCGCGTCTGCTGGTCAATCAACGTCAACACGCGCCGCAGCGTTGCTTTCATCTCGTCACTCAATTCGGGAATTTCCGCCGCCTGCCGCGCCATCTGCCAAAGCGATCGGGACTTCCGGCGCGCCCAGTAGTTGAGCGTGACCAGCTCGGCTTGCGGCAGGCCAAAGACTTCCCAGCTCAACACGCGGTACATGGCCGGACTTTCGTGGTAGTTGTCCAGCAGCCGCAAGAAGTTAATGATGTCCAGCACCACCGGCTTGGTATACAGCCCGCGGGAGGAAACCAGCTGATGAGGAATTCGCGCCTGCTGCAAGCCGTGGGCAAACGGCAACAACTGGTCATTGGCGCGGGCCAAGACCGCGAAATCCGACCAGGTGAGTTGAGGATCCGTATCCTTCCGCCGCGCGATTTCAGAAACCACCAGCGCCACTTCGTCTTCCGCGATAGCCACTGGCTGATGGGTAATTTCCGCCGGGCCCTTCCGGGCGGCCGCCATCTTTTTGGACAACGTGGAGCGCTTGGCTTTGCCCGATCCGCTCGCCAGCATCACCTCCAGCCGCTCGGGATTGTTTTTCTGGATGAATTGGTAGCTGGCATCCAAAATTCCCTGCCGCGACCGGTAGTTGGTGGTGAGAAAAATTTCCTTGGCGTGCGGGTAGTCGTGCTTGAACTGGAGAATGTTTGCCACCGACGCCCCGCGGAACTTGTAGATGGAGTTATGCACCACCACGCCGTCAGCGACGAAGTTGTGCGCCGGCGGTACCTCCAAGTCGTAGACGGTCTGCCGCCGCTTTTGTCCAAGGGTTTTACGGACTACCCGGTCGTACCGCACGCCCCGGCGGGTTACCACGGGCAGGTAATGCCCATGGAGCACATGGGCCGCCGGCATCACCAGGGACCGCCACGCCCGTCTATGCCTATTACCGCGCCATGGCCCGAGGGGCGCATGGGCAATGCCGCGGCGCATTTCACCCCAGACTTGCGGCGCCAAACAGAACATCTTATGGTTATCCGTCACCGTTACTTGATAGCCCCGCGCGGTGGTAAAGGTCACCAGTCGGCAGCGTTTTGTCCGTCGGAATACCCGCCGCACCGGAAGAAAACTGACGTGTCCGCGGCCAACGGCCGAGCCCACCCGCATGCCCGTCCGCACCCGAACAATTGGCGTCTCGCCTCCCGGTCTGTTGATCAACGCACTCGCCGGCAGACACTGGTCATCGTCGCCGACCACGGTGAGATTTTTTTTCGGTTCCGCTAAAAGCTTGACCAGTTCGTACTGCGCCCAGTTGGTGTCTTGGAATTCGTCCACCAAGAGGTAGCGGAACTGGGCGCGGTACTGGGCCAGCACCCGCGGCCGCTCGCGCAGGAGCCGTAACGTCGCGGTGATCAGATCGCCAAAGTCCATGGCGCCGCGCTCGAGCAACAGTTGCTGGTACACGTGATAGGCGTCGGCCACCTCGCGGATTTTGGCAATCTCCTGGGTGGCGAGTTGCCGGATTTCTTGCGCGGTCAGACTCGCTCGCTCCTCTTCGGTCAGGAGTTGCCGCAAAAAACGATCGGTGTCCGTGTTGAGTTCCAACTCTTGCGCAAAGCGGAGGTAATCCGCCGGACTGACCGCCTCATCTTTGGCCCGCGAGAAATGTTGCAGCAACGCGTGGATGAATTTGGTCGGGTTGCCTAACGGCCGGTAATGCTTGAGGGTAAACCGATCGAAATGTTCGCGCACCAACAGCCACTGCTGGGTTTGGTTTAACAGTTTAAACCCGCCCGGCAAACCGATCTCCAACGCGTGCGCGGCCAGTAGCCGTTGACAAAACCCGTGAAAGGTTGAAACCCACAAATCCAAAGTCCCGTACGGCACCAAGCGGTCAATCCGCTCTTCCATTTCGCCGGCGGCCTTGTCGGTAAAGGTCAGCGCCAACACCGACGCCGGCGGGGCTTTGCCTTGGGTCATCAACCAGGCTACCCGCGAGGTGATGACCGTGGTTTTGCCCGTGCCGGCGCCGGCCACAATCAAGAGCGGCCCGTCTCCATGGATGACGGCCGCTCGCTGGGCCTCGTTCAAATTAGCTAATAGGTCGGTGGCCATAACCGCACCATCATATGACCAACTTGAGTTCCTCTCCCCTCGTGGCCTGCCCGCCCCGTTAGAAAACTTCACCCATGATTGCGTTTTCTCGTCCTGGGATGCGTTGTTCGGTCGTAGGGCGGGAATGAAACCACACGTTTTCTAACGGGGCCCGCCGTAGCCTCGGCGCAGGCGGGGAGAGGGTAGGAAGAAGGGATCACGTCGTCAGTGGCAGCACTCCCCGGCGAGCTTGCCGGAGCCGCAGTCGCACGGAATGGCCGCCCCGCAGCACTCGCCGTAGGGCAGCCCTGATCCGCAGGGACACTCATCGTCCAGATGCGGCATAGTCGCCGGTGCAACAATTTTCCCGACGCATCGTACGTTAGCAGTATAGCAACCAGTAACGGCAGACCACAAGAGTGAACGCGCCTCAAACCCCAAAGAGCGCCCGCGCGTTCGCGGTTGTCCGCGCGGCGACCATCTCCAGGGTCACCCCTTTGAGGGCGGCGATTTTTTTGGCCACGAGCTCAACATGGACCGGCCGGTTGCGTTGGCCGCGAAAAGGCTCGGGCGTCAAGTACGGCGCGTCAGTTTCAATCACCAGACGCTCCAGTGGCACCGCCGCAACCACCGCGGCGAGATCATCCGACTTTTGGGCAAACGTGACGATGCCAGTCACGCCGATGAAAAACCCCAACCCAATCAACGCCTCCGCCTCCGCGCGCGTGCCTAAAAAACAGTGAGCCACCCCGCGCGGGAAACCATCCCCCTGTTCCTGCCGCAGCAACCGCAGCAGTTCCGCGTACGCTCCTTTAGGTTGTGTTGGGTGCTCGCGCGTGTGCATGATTAATGCCTTGTCCAGGCGGCGCGCCAGTCGCAGGTGTTCCAAAAAAATCCTTTTTTGCTCGGCCAGTTCCGCCGCCTCGCGTCCGGCCGGCAGTCGAAAATGGTCAATCCCAGTCTCGCCGAACGCCACGACCTTGGGCGAAGCCGCCAACCGCTCATATTCCTCGGCGGCGAAAGGCTGGGGTTGATCGGCAACGTGCACCGGATGCAGTCCCACGGCCGCGAACACGCCAGTGGAGTACTGTTCGGCTAACGCCACCGCGCGCCGGCTCGTTTCCAACTGCGAACCCACCAACGTCGTCCAGACGCGCTGGGAAGCGCACTCCGCCAGCACGCCGGGCGCGTCCGCGGCAAACGCGGCGAAGTTGACGTGGGCGTGCGTGTCAAACAACCAAGGGGAGGTCATACGGCGGCGGCTTTTTGGCTGGCAGGCTCACCCAGGGTAACATCCGTTGCACCACCTCCACCAAACTGACCAGCCACGGAAACAACACCGACTGGCGCGTCCACGACTCCAAGCCCGGCACGGGACTGGCATGCGCCACCTGGAGGATAAATCCCACCAGCAGCGCGCCCTCAAGCAACCCCAGCAACCCGCCGGCAATCCGGTTAAAGCTCTTAAAAAAAGGGATGAAACGCAGTAACCGTAACATCCGACCCAGCCAGTAAAACCCCAACGCCATCGCCCGCTGCACCACCACCAGAATCAGAATAAAAGCCAGCACGGTGGAAATCCGCGGCGATACCGGCAGCGCGCCGGCAATCCATTTCCCCAGCGGCAGATGCCACTGACTCGCCAGCCACGCGCCGGCCACCACCCCCACCAATCCGCCCACCACCTGAATCAATCCCAACGCAAAGCCGAACGCGCCAAAGCCGACCAACACCAGGAGCACAATCAAATCCGGCCCCGTCAGGGAGACCATAGACGCCGAATCATGAATCGCGAATCTGGAATCTGGAAATTTATTTTCCAATATTCCTGAGGGGACC
>CAYJVS010000063.1:0-6236 GCA_964373635.1 uncultured Gammaproteobacteria bacterium | reverse complement strand
CCTTGCCGGGGGTTTTCTGGTAGGGTAGAATGAAAGCTGCCCTCATGTCGTGATTGCCGTATGTCGCGTTTGCGCCTCACCATTACCCTCAAAAATGAACTGGTGCGCCAGCTGGACGGCTTCATTGACGGTTCCAAAATCCGTAACCGGTCGCACGCCATTGAGTATTTGCTGACCAAGGGGTTGGGGCCGGGGATTCGCCGGGCGTTGATTCTCGCCGGTGGCCGCGGCCAGCGGCTCCAGCCGTTTACCTACGAGATGCCCAAAGCCCTCCTGCCGGTGGCCGGCCGGGCGCTCTTGGAGCACGTGATCGCCCTCTTTCGCCAACATGAGATTCGCGATTTGGTCATTTCGGTCGGGAGCCTCGGGGCAAAGATTAAAGAACACTTCGGCGACGGCAGCAAGTTTGGCGTGCGTCTGCAATACCTTGACCAAGCGGAGGCCGAAAGCGGCACCGCGCAGCCGGTGCGCCAGGCCAAAAAACTGCTGCTGAACGAACCGTTTTTCTGTTACTACGGCGACGTGCTGGCGGAAATCAACTTGAGCGATTTGGCCGAGTTTCATCTCGCGCACCACGAGGCAGCGACGGTTGCCTTGACGTCGGTCGCCAAGTCCTCCGAGTGGGGCGTGGTGGCGCTCCACGGATCAAAGATATTGCGTTTTCAGGAAAAGCCCGAGGTCACCCCCGGTCTCTCGCACGTCATCAGCGCCGGCATCTACGTCCTGAATCCGGAAATTTTTGAGGCGATTGCGTCGCGAGATCGGTCGCTCGAGCTTGACGTGTTCCCCAAGCTGGCGTCAAGCGGACGGCTGTACGGCTTTCCTTTTGAAGGCAAGTGGTTTGACGTGGGCACCCCGGAAATTTACGAACAGGCGGTCAAGACGTGGGGGAAGGGCAAGGATAAGTTGTGAAAAATACCCTTGACACGATTATATGATAAGGTATGATTATTTTATATCGTAAATAATTAGCCTAACTCAGCCAAATTTGAAACATCCCAACTTTTTGTATAATTCTTAGGCACCGGTGCGGGCGGTGTACGGGCATGAACCGGTGTTTGAGCCGGTCATTTTATTTAATGATGATCGCCCGGAGAATAGAAGCAGCCATGGGCGATGCGCATTGCTGCTTGTGTTCCTTGCGGGTCGATCATTGACAACGTAATGAAAGGAGGGTTGCTGCTCGTTTCGTCGGGGAAATTCGTGCGTCCTAGGTGCAAGGAGGTTATGCAGCAAGGTGACCACCAGCGGAGCGTTGCTGGTGGTGTGGTTGGTTCCTGGCAAACGGGGTTACGCTGGGAGAAAGAGATGAGAGAAGTTTGAAGATTTTCCAGTCATCAGGGGCAAGGGAAAGGGTGATGACAAGAGTCCGAGGACTCGTCTTTGACATCGACAACACGGTGTACCACCATCCTGCCTACCAGGCCGCGGGAACGGCGGGTGAAGTCGCCGAGGTTGCGCGCATCCTTGGGCAGTCAGTCGCGGCGATGGAAACCATGATCAAGGCGCGTCGCCGTGACTTAGGGGTCAAGCGGGGTAGTCCCGCCACGATGACGGAGACGGTTCAATCACTTGGTGTCACGGCCCAGCAGTGGAATGAACTTCGCTGCCGGGTGTGGCAGCCGGAGCAGTGGCTAACCACCGATGCTGCGATGTGTCAGTTCTTCCGCCAGTTGGCGGCAACATCCCGGATTGTTGCGTTCGGCACCAATTCGCCGGCCACCGTGGGAGAGGGGGTACTCCGGTCCATCGGATTGCGCCAGATGCTGCCGGACGCGCCGGTCTGGGGATCGGACACGCTGGCGGCATCGAAGCCGGACCCGCAATTCTTCAGGCATCTGGCCCGTCAGATCGGCTGCGACCCGGCGGAGTGTCTCTCCATCGGCGACCGGGAATTCTCCGAAGGCCCGCCGGCGATCGCCGCCGGCTACGCTGGGGCGGTCATTTTTCCGTCGGGACGAGATGAGCTGTTGGAGCGGGGTTCATGCCTGCTGTCGGGTGCCTGGCGCCAGGAGGTGGTTGATGTCTAGTCACGATCCTTTTCGCGACCTCATCAGCCGACTCCTCGGTCTCGGGGAGATCGTCACGCTCGGCATCACCGGGCAGGCCGGAGCGGGCAAAACTACCCACATTGCGCCGCTGGCGATTGCCGCCGTGCAGGATCTCGGCGGTGAAGGCTACGAGCTGCCGCTCGACGCTTTCTTCATTCTCTCCAGCAAGCAGCGTAAGCTGTGGCTGGCCGAGGGCGAGCGGATTTCTCCCGAAGAAGGCGTCCAACGGCGCAACCAGCTCCGCTGGTGGAACTTCGACCGCTCGCGGGCGGTGCTGCGCACCCTCCGCAACGGCGACGGCGTTCACCTCAGGAACGTCTACAACCGAGCCGCCGGCGGCGAACTCACCGGCGAGATTAGCATCCCGCCGGCCACCGCGGGGCGTAAACGTCTCATCACCTTCGACGGCGTCGCCATACCGGAAGTCCGCGATCTCCTCGATCGCCTGCTCTACGTACACGCGCCAGCGACCGTGCGCCTCGGCCGCCTCCGCGACCGCGACCGGCACCGCCAGGGTGCCGAGGTGCTTGAGCGCTTCAAGCTCACGCAGGAGTTCGAGATTCCGTACTTCCAGCAGCGCTGGTCCCTGATTGACCACTTCGTGGACAACAGCGCGATCAGCCCGCAGGTGCTGGAGCCGATGAGCCCGGATGCGGCGCTCGCCACTGACGGCCTCCCCATGATGCTTGATTAGTCAGGGGATTCGATCCTTCGTTCTGCAGGAGTCTAACAAGCCACAGACCAGGGCTCCACCTGGTCTGTTTTTTTGCCGTTTACACGGGCGCATTGGCGAGGAGGTCGGGCGTCAGGTCGGTCAGTTTTTCGACCACCCGGTCGGCTCGTGCGACGTGACTTGGAGGCGTGTAAGGGTGGCGGATGGCGAAGCAGTACATCCCTGCGTTGTTGGCCGCCCCGATGCCGTCTCGTGAGTCTTCGATGACCACGCACGCCGTGGGTGGAACGTTCAGGCGTTCGGCGGCGAGGAGATAGATCTCCGGGTCGGGCTTGAGGCGTTGGATGTCGGCGATGGTCAGGATGACCGAGAAGAATTTCCGTACGCCCAGCCAATCGACGGCCGCGTTGATCATGAACGGTTCGTTCTGGGACGCCAGGGCGAGAGGGAGACGGGCCTGGCGCAGCGACGCTAGCAACTCCGGACCGCCAGCCACGCGTTGGATGTAACGTGCCGGCGCGGCCCCGAACTGCTGGCGTTTGTACGCGGTCAGGGCCGCGGTATCCACGACGCGGCGTTGCTCGTCGGTCAGCGCGTCGCGCCAGAAGTCCGCCGATTTCCGTCCCGCCTTGAAGCGGAACGCGTCATCGGGCAGCATGATGCCGTACCTCCGCTGCAGTTCTTCCTGGTAGAGCCGGAACGTCTGCAACTCGGTTTCCATCAGCACGCCGTCGAGGTCGAATAAAACTGCTTTGACCATAGGAAGCGGGTTCATCCTTGCGACCATCGTACCACGATTGGGTTTCTTGGTAACGTCTCGCCAATCAAAAACCAACCCATGCCGGGTCGGGGACTGAGACATTAACTGTGTTTCGCCAGTTTGGCCTTGAAGAAATCCACCCACGGGATGGCCTGGGGGTTGACGCGGTTGAGCGTGGCCAGGTACCAGCTGCCGTAGATTGCCAGCTGCAGCAGCTCGCCGGCCTGGGCAATCCAGGAACCGCGCGCGGTGCGGTAGCGCAAGATGGGAATGCCGTGGCGCTCGAAAACTTGGGCGGTGACCGTAGCACGGCGTTGGATGGCCGGCGGATCATTAGGCGATTCACCGAAGACGGCGATTAACGAGCGGGCTACGGCTGGATATTTTAACCCTTCCAGCAGGTGGTGGTTGAGCTCCGGCAGCGTCTGGTAGAGGGCGAAATGCTTGGCGCTCTCATGGCACGAGTTTGCCCAGGTGTGCGCCACGCCGGATAGGTGGCTGCCGGTGATGAACAGCGGCAGCCGCCCGTGCATCGCGAGTGCGAGCTGCTTGGCGCGGTTGCGCGTCGTGCGGACTTCGGCGGCGAAGCGGCGGGCCGCGCGGCGGCCAGCCGTGAGGAAGTCGTCCACCAGCTCCGGGTGGTAGGGCAGCACGCCAGCCTTGCCCAGCAGCGCCCACACGCCGAGCGTCGAGTAGCCCAAGCCCAGCCGCGGCTGCCCCGAGGGGTTGTGCGGCGTGGTAAAGACGTAGGCGGGTAGCTTGAGGCGTCGGGCGCTGCGCGCCA
The DNA here is from genome assembly GCA_964373635.1 of uncultured Gammaproteobacteria bacterium. GTDB lineage: Bacteria > Patescibacteriota > Patescibacteriia > Buchananbacterales > GWA2-38-13 > VMFR01. The sequence goes on along the minus strand of CAYJVS010000063.1, from coordinate 1,968 downwards.
AGGCGCCGCCGGAGGTGAGCACGGCAATCTTGGCGTGCCGCCGCCGCGCTTCCCGGAGCGACGCCAGCACTTCCTCCGTGCCGCCCGAGTAGCTGCACGCCAGGTAGAGCGTGCGGCGGTCCACGAACGGCGGCACCGTGTAGTCGTGCGTCAGCGCCACCGGACGGCGCAGCTCCTCGGCGAGCGCGGCAAGCAAGATGTCGGCCCCCAGCCCCGAGCCGCCCATGCCGTTGACGACGACGTTTTCCGTCCGGCGGTAGCTTGCCAGCAGCTTCAGGTGTCGCGTTTCTGCCAAAACCTGCCGGCACTGCTCGTCGAAGCGTTCAACCGATTGGGCGTACGGGCCGTAGACTCCACGGCGGACTGCCAGTGGGTTATCCAACAACTTTTTGAGCCTCGTTGCTTGTCGCATTGGGCATCGGCGTCTGTTAAGAGGGGAGTTACTGGTCGTGAGGTAACTTAATCTTCATAACTCAGTTAGGCCTGTGGGTCAACGGTCAGTTTACCCCCACCCAATTTTTTTCGCTAAAGAAAAATAAAAAATTAGTGTTTATTTCGTATGATGAAGTATGATAGTATTATTCTAACATTACTATTGAAAGATTGTTAGTAAGTAATCTGAGACTGTAGAAAAATGAACAGCACAGCAAAGTTTTTTGTCTTCGAGCTTGTCGAGGAGCGAAAAATTTTGCTAACTTCTCGACTCCGCAACGCTGCGCTCGAAGAATAACTGAGTTTTTCTACAGTCTCAATCTATCAGAAATCTCTATGCCAGTGAAAATCGGTATCAATGGTTTGGGGCGGATCGGGCGGTTGGTGCTCCGCAACGTCTGGGATGACCCGGCGTTTTCCCTGGTGGCGGCCAACAGCCGTTCGAGCGCCGCCCTCTACGCCCACCTCATCAAGCATGACTCCGCCTATGGTATCTGGGGCAAACGGGTGGCAGCGGCCGGCGATGAGGCGATCGCCATCGACGGCCGGCGGCTGAAAATTTTCCGCGAGCTCGATCCGTCTCGGGTCCCGTGGGGGAAGCTCGGGGTTGACGTCGTGATCGAGTCCACCGGCGTGTTCCGCGGCCGCGCGGACTCCGCCAAGCACCTCGCGGCGGGCGCCAAGCTCGTGGTGATTTCCGCGCCGACCCGCGATGCCGACGTCACCATCGTGCCCGGCGTCAACGAGTCGGCCTTCGAACCCAGCCGCCATCGGATTATCTCGGCTGCTTCCTGCACCTCCAACTGCGTCGGCCCCATCCTCGCCGTCCTCCACCGGAAGCTCCGCATCCGCCGGGGGTCGCTCGTCACCATCCACGCCTACACCAACGACCAGAGCCTGGTGGACGCGCCGCACCGCAAGGAAGACTTCCGCCGCGCCCGCGCCGCTTACGAATCAATCATTCCGACCACGACGGGCGCCGCCGAGACCATCGGCCTGGTGCTGCCCGAGCTGGCCGGCAAGATCAGCGCGATTTCCATGCGCGTGCCCGTGATGCTGCCGTCGGCGCTCAACTTGACGCTGCAAGTCGTCCGTCCCACCACGGCCGACGACGTCAACCGCCGGCTGCGCGACGCCAGCCGCGCGGCGTTGGCCGGCATCCTGGCGGTTTCAGATTTGCCGCTCGTTTCAATTGACTACAAACAGAACCCCCACGCGAGCATCGTGGATGCGCTCTCAACCGAAGTCGTGGACGGGAACCTCGTGACGCTGTTAGCATGGTACGACAACGAGTGGGGGTATGTGCACCAGATGCTTCAGCTGATTAAACGGGTGATGCGCCGGACGTAAGCCCCACGGAACTGCATCAAAAAGTCTGGCTCAAAAAGTCGATTTTTTGTTATTAGGGAATCCTAACTTGGATGGTAAAATGAATTTACTAGGACTTACGCATTTGGTGTCATTCCGGCCCCGGAGCCGGAATCTAGGCCAACCAATGAGCTAGGTCCTGGACGCTGCCAGGATCTGGATTCCCGC
>CAYJVS010000062.1:0-6306 GCA_964373635.1 uncultured Gammaproteobacteria bacterium | reverse complement strand
ACCGTCCCTATGGGTCAGCCCGGTGGGTCGCTGCCACCGTCAAGCGGTTTGGCCTTGAGAGCGTGATGCGAAACCCGTGGCGACCGAAAAAGGGTACCTGACACCGTTTTCCCTGACCGTTTTTCCACCTGGCACCGTTTTTCCACGAAAAAGGGTACCTGACACCGTTTTTCTTGACACCGTTTTTCTGACACCGTTTTTCCCACCGTTTTTCCTGACCCACCAACGCGGCCGCGACTAAAAACCGCCGTACCCCCATCGGGTACGGCGCTTGTCGTGCGGGTAGCTTTGCCCTACGCCTCGGCGTCGACCTGGTCGAGGTTGACCTGGAGCTTCACGGCGAAGACGTGGTCGCGGTGGTCAAACCGGCGGTGCGCCGCCTGGTTGGCCGCCGCCTCCGCCTTCCCGTCGCTGAGCTGCTTGGCGATGCCGCCGAGCTGATGTACCAGCCGCCGCTCCACGCCCTTGAGATCTTGCTTCGTCGCGAACCGTTCCAGGTCTGTCTTCGTCGCCACGATCCGCTCCAGGTGCGTCAGGCGCGTCTCGAGCGGCGCCAGGTCCTGCTTCGTGGCGACGTTCTCCTTGATGAACTCCAGGAGCTCGGCGTTCGACGGGTCTTTCTTCGGCATACAAGATCAGCCTAGAGCAACCCGCCCATCCTTGTCAAACTGTCGGTGGGCGGCTACAGGTTGTGGTGCTGGGCTGCCGCTCCGTGACAGCAGCGGGATCGCAGGCCAAAGCCTTTCCAACCTGTAGCCAGCCTCCTCCTCCAAGGGCCCAGGCGGCGCAGGAGGGGACCGGCCGATGAGGCAGCGTTTTTGGGCCTGTCCAAGGGTTTGCATGCGGTCGAGTTGGCGCTGCCTCCTGCCTGCCCGCCGAGAGACGGGGGGGGCCGAGCGGCAGCCGTGCTGGGGCTGCCGTGGTTGGCGCGACCAGGGCCGTTAGCAGGGAGCGACTGTTGGACACCTTGGCGAGGGCCGTGCTACGCTCCCGCTACCTCGGAGTATGCCGACGAAAAAGTTTTTCTGCTGTGGATGAGACCGGCTAAGACACCGGCGGGACCCTGTTCGTCGTCTCCGTCGTGATCGCACAATACGACCGCGACACCCTCCAGCACGAGCTGGAGCTCATCGAGCAGCAGAGCGGCAAGGGCCACGTGAAGTGGAGCGCCGCCGCGGCGGCGAGCAAGCTCGCGTACCTCCAAGCGGTCCTTGCCCTCCCGCGCCTCACGGGCGCCCTCCGGTACGCCTTGTACCAGCACGTCACCCAGTACTTCGGGCCGACGGTCATCACCGTCGCGCGGGCCATCACGCTCACGGCCCCGCCCGCCTACAAGGCCACCGTGTTCGTGGATGGCCTGCCCAAGTCACACACCCGCCGTTTCGCGGCGCAGCTCCGCCAGCTTGGCGTTCGCACCGAAAAGGTCCGCAGCGTGCGCAAGGAGGAGACCACCGCGCTCTTGCGGCTGGCGGATGCGCTGTGCGGGTTCGTCCGCGCCGCGCTCGCCGGGCACCCACCTTTCCCCGCCCTGCTGGCAAACGCCCAGTCAGCCGGCGTCGTCTGGGAGCTTTGAGGCCATAAAAAAACCCCCGTGGTTAGGTGGAGCAGCCTATTCCCACTTGCGCGGGACACCCACGAGTACTCGCAGTATTCGGCTGTTATTTGTCTGTAGTCTAGCACGCCTCGATGGGGCTGTCAAACGGCCCCGGTGGGAGGCCCCGCGGCCGCGGCAAGGAAACGGGGACATGACCCATTTATATATTCATGTTAGTCTCCCTGCATGGCCAGACAACCACGCGTCGCGTGGTCAGATGGTCACGGGGTCAGGTCTGGCAATATAACACCAGGCCGCCGCTGGATGAGATTTTCAGACCCCATGGCAAGCAGCCGAAAGGTGCGGCAATGCAGGCGGCCCACGTGCGGTATGGCTACACCTTTGGTTACACCTTAAAAGCTATCGCGGAATACCTGGGCGTGCACTACACCACCGTGAGCCGGGCGATTACGAGCGGGGAGGATAAATTTGAAATGTGATATTGCCAGACCTGACCCCTTGTGCCTGCTGCCATGGCGCCTGAGGCTGTGACGTTTAAAAAACCGCCAACCACGGTGGCGGTTTGCCGGTGAGCGGTGAGCGGCGTAAGCGGCGGACGCGGCGACGGCGCGCCGCGGTCAGGCGAGTTCTCCAGCCGCCGGCTGCCGGAGGAATGTTTTAATCATGGCAACGATTTCCGCCGGACTCAAGTGAGCTTTCACCCAGTAATCATTGGCGCCGAGTTGACGCGCCCGTTCAATGTCGCCTTCGCTGCCGAGATTGGAAAGCACAATCACGGGCAGCTTGACCACGTCGGGATCGGCATGGTGGCGGATTTGTCGCAGGACTTCAAAACCGTCCACGCCGGGCAAGATCAGGTCCAACAACACGAGGTCGGGCAATGGCGGGTGCGCCACCGCCTCCAGGCCGTCTTGACCCGTGGCCACGCGGGTGACGCGAAATCCGTTGGACGTCAATTTATCCCGCAACAGCCGGCTCAAAAACGCGTCGTCTTCAACCAGGAGAATGCGGGGGGCTGGGGAAGCGTCGGGCATATGCGCACGTTAGCAGTATATCATGAGTCGTGAGTGGAGTGAAAGGAGGGTGGAGGAGGCGGAGGCAGCAACGGGGAAATAAAGAGAGCCCGGACGCAGCGGCGGGCCCTCAAAGATCAAAACTGAAACACGGGCAGCAGGGTAACCAAGATCATGCTCACGGCTACCAAAGCCGAGAGCGCAATCCAGATCGTCTTTTGAGTTGAGCGCTTCATACGGCTCCAGGGTAGCATACCCGCGGCCGTAACGCTAGGGAGTGCCCCAACGCGCCAGCGCGCCGCCCCACGTCAAGCCGGCCCCAAACGCGCACAAGGCTACCAGCATCCCGGGCTGGAGCTTCTCTTGTTCCACGGCCATGGCCAGGCTGATGGGAATTGATGCCGCCGAGGTGTTGCCGCAGACGCGGACCGTATCCGCGACGCGTTCAATCGGAAAACCCAGCAGGCGGGCGGCGGTTTCCAGGATCCGCCAGTTGGCTTGATGGGGCACCAGCAGATCAATGTCGCGCGATGCCAGGCCGTTCCGTTGGGTCAACTCATTGATCACCCGGACAATAATGCGCGTGGCAAATTGGTAAACTTTTGGGCCGTCCATCTGCAGATAGTGCGAATCGGGATCCAGGCCAGGCGTTTGCCACGGGAGCGCGGATCCTCCGGCCGGCACCTTGATCAGATCGTGTCCGTGGCTGTCCCCGCCGAGGATGATGTCCATGATGCCGTTTTCCGTCTCTCCGGGCTCAAGCACGATGGCGCCGGCGCCGTCGCTCAAGAGCGGCCGAATGTTTCGGTCCGCCGGGTTGGTCAATGACGACAAGATGTCAACGCCGACTACTAAAACCCGTTTGCTCGCGGCCCTAACCACGAGGTTGGCATTCCGGAGCGCATAGAGAAAACCGCTGCAGGCCGCGTTCACATCTGAGCACGGGATCCCCGGACGGGCACTGAGCCGGTGGTTAATCAAGCTGGCGGTTGCCGGCGTTCGGTGGTCGGGAGTGCAGGTGGCGACGATGATCTCGTCAATGTGGTCGGCGGGCAGCTTGGCCTGTTGGAGCGCTTGACGGGCGGCGGCAGCGCCCAGCGATGAGGCCGTTTCCCCGGGCCGCGCCATATGGCGAAACTCGATGCCGGTGCGTCGGATGATCCAGTCCGCGCTGCACCGCTCCCATTGGTAGGCATTGATTGCCTCCGCGATTTCCGCGGTGCTGACGCGTCGTTGCGGCAGGGCATACCCCACGCCGGTAATGACGCCGTGGATAGGTGTATCCATCATCCGTATCCTTTCCCGCGCGTTACGGGGTTGAGGGAATTTTCAAAGAGCCGGTTAATGAGCATACCCATCATAGGAGACGCCGGGGCGGCTGTCAATGTGCTACAATGCCCGCATGATCCACAAGCAATGGAAAATTGCCGCCGCCGCGCCGGCCGGGTTTCGGGCGGCGTTTCCCGATATTTCGCCGGTGACCCTGCAACTCCTGTGGAACCGCGGGCTGCGGACGCCAGCGCGGGTTGACGAGTTTCTCAACCCCGACTACGGCGCCAACCTGCATGACGCGTTCCAATTTTCGGCGATGGAACGCGCCGTGGAACGGATTTTGAGCGCGGTCGTGGCGCGCGAACCGATGGTCGTGTATGGGGACTACGATGCCGACGGGGTGTGCGCGGCCGCCCTGCTGGTCAGCGCCTTGGAGAGTTTGGGCGCCACGCCGGGTGTGTACCTGCCGTTCCGCGAAACCGAGGGCTACGGCGTTAATCGCGGGGCGGCGGCGGAAATCATCCAGCACGGCTACCGGCTGGTTGTCACCGTTGACTGCGGCATTACCAACGCGGAGGAAATCGGGACGCTTCAGGCCGCCGGCGTTGACGTGATTGTCACCGACCACCATACCCCGCCCGATAATTTGCCGCCGGCGGTTGCCATCCTGAATCCGAAACTGGCCAACGAAACCTACCCCTATCCGCACTTGTCGGCCGCCGGGATCGCGTTTAAGCTGGCGTCCGCGCTGTTCGCGGCTGCCACGCGCGCCCGCCATCCCGACGTCGCGTTCCCGCCCTCGGGATCTGAAAAGTGGCTGCTCGATTTGGTCGCTATCAGCACCATTGCTGACATGTGCGAGCTGGTGGGGGAGAATCGGACGTTGGTGTATTACGGCCTATCCGTGCTGCGCAAAACGCGGCGGATCGGTTTGCGGGCGCTGGTTGAAGTCGCGGGGCTGGAACTTTCCACCGTTGACGCGCAGGCCATCGGGTTTGCGCTGGCGCCGCGGATTAATGCCGCCGGACGCATGAACCACGCCTCGGCCGCCTATTTGTTGTTGATGTCCGGCGACGCCGAGCGGGCGAAAAAATTAGCCCATGAGTTAGACGAGCAGAACCGGCGGCGCCAACACTTGACCGAAGAAATCCGGCAAGCCGCGCGGGCGCAGGTGACGCCGGTTGACGGCAATCCGTTGCTCTTTGCGGCGGGCGCAACGTGGAGTCCGGGGTTGGTCGGGCTGGTGGCCGGCCGCTTGGCCGATGAATTCCAGCGGCCCGCCGTGGTGGTGGGAGGCGGGCCGGACGGCGCTTTGATTGGCTCGGGTCGTTCGGTGCCGGGGTTTAACATCACCGAAGCGCTGCGCGAATGTCCGGAGTATTTGACGCGCTTTGGCGGTCACGCGGCGGCCTGCGGGTTCACGGTGCGCGACGTTAGCGACCTGCCGCGGCTGCAAGCGAGGCTCCAGGAACTCGCTCGCGCCGCGCTCGGAGACCGGCCCGCGGTGATGGAACTTGCCGTTGAGGCCGAAATTGATCCGCGCGAGGTCAACTTCGCCCTGCTTGAGCAGCTCAAGCAGTTTGAGCCCTTTGGTCCGGGTAATCCGCGGCCCAGGTTGGTCGCGCGCAATTTGACGGTCAGCTCGGCCCAGCCGGTGGGCACCAACGGACGCCACCTTCGGCTGCTGGTGAGCCAGCGCGGCCATCCCGACGTGCTGAAGCTGATCGGATTTTCCCTTCTGGATAAAATTCCGCCCGTTCAGGCCGGCGACGTCGTTGACGCGGTGTTTGAGGCCGGCGAAAATCATTGGAACGGCAACCGCGAACTACAGCTCAAGATTGTTGATTTGCAACAGACCAACTTAAAGGACGCGGATCAACATGCGGATCATCAAATATCGCCCTCGCTTCATGGGAGGGGTCAGGGAGGGTGAAGCAATGGAAACAGCCATTATCCATACCGACGGTGGAGCGCGCGGGAATCCTGGACCCGCGGGCGTGGGCGTGGTTATCCGCGCGGGTGACCAGGCATACCGTTACAAAAAATTCCTTGGTCACGCGACCAACAACCAAGCCGAGTACCAGGCCGTAATCGTTGCGCTTGAAGAGGCCCAACGGCTGGGGCTGACGCGCCTGACGTTGTATCTCGACTCGGAACTGGTCGTCCGTCAACTCCGGCAGGAGTATAAAATTAAGGAACCTAACCTGGGGAAATTGTTTGTCAAGGTTTGGAATCTATCCCGGGGGTTCCAGAAAATTTCCTACCGCCATATCCCGCGCGAGCAGAACCGCGAGGCTGACCGGCTGGTGAATGAGGCGATTGATGCGGGGCTGCCCTCGGTATAATATTTTGCGACGCCGTAAATTTTTTTCAACCTTCACCATAAAAATCGGTTCTTCCGGCTTTTCCGTGGGTACGACAAGGGTCCTGAGCGGTTCAGCGGATCTCTCCCTTACGGTAAGGGAG
>CAYJVS010000061.1:5035-6349 GCA_964373635.1 uncultured Gammaproteobacteria bacterium | reverse complement strand
GAGCGGATTACCGGGCGGTCGCGCTGTCCGCGCTGTCGCGCTGAAATTCGCTGGTACGATAACGTCCCGCTGCTTTCGTATCTCTTGCTCCGCGGTCGCTGTCGGCAGTGCGGCCAGCCGATTGCCTGGCATTATCCGGTGGTGGAACTCGCGACCGCGGTTCTTTTCGTTTTGATTGCATGGCAACATCTGGGTCCAGCCGGATTGGGCAACGACGCCAGCGCCATAATTCGTCAGGCGTTATTCGTAATTCGTAATACGGTTGCGGTGGCCGCGCTGCTGGTGGTCTTTTTCATTGACCTCAAGCACTATGTCATTTTGGACGTCGTCACGCTGCCCGCCGCGGCGGTCGTGGGGCTGCTGAATGTGGCCCTGGGTGTTCCCTTCGGATCGCTCGCCCTCGGTGGTATACTGGGAGCAGGGTTTTTCGCGCTCCAGTATGTAATGTCGCGCGGGCGCTGGATTGGCGACGGCGACATTCGCTTGGGGCTGTTGTTGGGGGTGCTCTTGGGTTGGCAGCAACTGCTGGTTTCACTCGCCCTTGCCTACGGCAGCGGCGCGGTTGCCGCGCTTGGGCTTGTAGCCCTCGGACGCAAGCGTTGGGGCAGCCAGATTCCGTTTGGCACCTTCTTGGCGGTGGGAGGGGTTGTCGCTTTACTGTGGGGAGGGCCGATCGTGCAATGGTACCGAGGGTTGCTGGGCGGATAATCAGTGAAAATTCCTTGCTGGTATGGCCGATGCTCAATTTCGACTGACTCGCGGGCGAGCCGGTTTTACCCTCGTGGAAATCTGGGTCGGGCTGCTGATTACCGTGGCGATTGCCGGCGTGAGTTTAGCCGCCTTTCGCGGCCAGACGAAACTCGCCACGGTCAGGCGGGTTCGCGACGCCGTGGTTGCTGATTTGCAGACGATGCGGCAGTGGAGCCTGGCGGGCAAAACCACCAGTGTCTGCGCCAGCGGGTCATTGCGGGTCTGCCCGAGTGACGGTTCGTGTAACTGCCAAGCCTCCGTTCCGGCCGGCGGCTATGGCGTTTATTTTACCACCTGCGCCGCCACGGCGGGGAGCTGTACCTACGTCCTGTACGCCGATCTCAACGGTGACGGAACCATGAACTACGCGGATGCCAACGGCAACCGGCGCCACGATGCCGGGGAAAGCAGCGGGGAAATGCTGGCGGGCGGGATCCACGCCTTGGAACGTCCCACCACCATCGCCCGCCTGGAGCCGAGCTTCCAAGGGTGTTTGTCCTCCGGGACAGAAAGCTGGAGTTCGGTGGCGTTTGCCCCGTATCACGGCGGCGCGACGTTGGCTGG
>CAYJVS010000061.1:0-4935 GCA_964373635.1 uncultured Gammaproteobacteria bacterium | reverse complement strand
GAGCAGGGCGGGCCCGTGCCGTCACCCTCGCCGTCGCCGAGTTGACACGAATGGTATGTCGCGGTGTCGGTCCATCGCCACGCTTGAACGGTGCCCTCGCGTTTATCCCCGGGGGCAAACATTGGCGGAAATCATGGTGGCGATCGCCGTGATCTTGTCCGTCTTGGTCGGCATCGCGAGTTTGGTCACAACGACCGTCCGCGGCCAGCGGTTGAGCGAGGAAGTGGTGATTGCCACCAACCTTGCCCGCGAGGGTCTGGAAATGGCGCGGGCGTTCCGCGACAACGGTTTTACCGCTGGCCTGCGTTCGGGCGGCTGCACCTCCAATTGCGCCACCCTGCGCGATACCCTCGGCGACCATGAGGCCATTCCGCAGTTGGTGGATGTGACCGCGCCATTCAAGGTCAATCTCGTCCTCAACTATGAAGGTGTTGACAACACTTTCGGCGGCAAGGGCGTTGAACTCTGCCTGCGGAGCAACCCTCCCTACTATTACCAGCAGTTCAACAACACCAACAGCGGCCAGAGTTGCGCGCAGGCGGGCGGAACTTTGACGCGATTTAAGCGCTGGTTGGTGGTTGATTATGTCTGTTTGAATCCCGGCACTCAAGGGGAGTGCGTGGAAACCAATCCCAAAATTTGCGGCCAAGCCGGGGGCAGTTGCGACCCCAGTTTTAGCCAGTTTGCCGGCCACCGCGTGCAGTCACACGTCCGCATTACCGGCCGGCAAGGGCCCAACCGCGACGTGGTCGCCGAGGAGTACCTGTATGCCTGGAAATAACAGGAAAATTGCAAATGGCAAATGGCAAATGGCAAATTTTTGGTTGCCTTCGGCGCCCGCGAGGCGGAACCGCTGCCGTTCGGGGTTTACCTTGTTGGAGACGGTGACGGCGATTGGGATTTTTGTTTTGGTGATTACCACGGTAGTGAATCTCTACTTGACGTATTCCGGCGCGCAACGCGCCAGTGGGCAGCGGCAGCGGATCGTGGCGGAAGCGGGCGCGCTGCTGGATCAGTTGAGCCAGGAAATTCGGACCCTGGAGTTGGCGTATTGGGGGACGTTGAACTATAACAACGCCGGCGCCGCCGAAATCCTCTACCAGGTGGATGTCGCGGGTCCCGTGGGAGCCACCGAGAGCAGTCCCTATACCACCGACATCGTGGACCGCGAACGGGAGCTGGTGCTCTACGACGCCAAGGGTAACACCGACCCCAATGACGACACCGTCATCGCCTACGTGTTCAACCGGCGCAATGACGCCACGGTGGTTAATCTGTGCGCCGATGACGCGGGTGCGCTGGTGTACCCGGCTGGCACGGTCGGACTGTTTCGCCTCGTCCGCGACGGTATCGGCAGTCCGGTGCGCTGTCAGCGCCTGTTTGGCGCGCCGGGCCTGGAGGTAACTGATGCCGGATTTTTTTTCACCCAGCCGATCCAACCGTACCCCGATGCGGTTGACCCCCCGACGGACGCGCGGGCCGGATCAGGTGACGGCTTGGATGCCGACTGCGGTCCAACCGGAACCACCTCGCGGTTCAACGGGTACTTTTGTACCTGTACTCTCGGATCCCACTGCTTTTCCGGCGGCTGCGATGTGACCACTGGCGGCCGCTGCACCTATGGCCCCAATCGGCAACCAGCCGTGACCGTCAGCTTGACGGTTCGTGATCTCGCCCGGCCCAACCAGCCCGTGACGCTGCAAACCACCGTTAGTCAGCGGCGATATAAGCGGTAAGGTTGTCGAAGTAGGAAGTAAGGAGTAGGGAGTATGAGCCGGATGCATCGCCAACCCGTTGGAGCTTCGCGCCCCGTGTTTCGTGCTGCTTACTCCTTACTCCTTACTCCTTACTTCCGCCGCCGCCGCGGTTCCACGCTGCTGGTGACATTGTTGGTGACCACGGCGCTTTTGGCGGTCGCCGTCAATTTGGCCACGGTGGTGACGCTTGGTCTGCAGCGCTCCAGTTTGAGCGCGGCGACGCTGCCGTTGCTGTATCAGGCGGAAAGCGGCGCGGAGCGCGCGCTGTTTCGAGTGCGGCAGTTAAAAATTTTGCCCGCGGAGCTGAACTTGGGCGCTAACTGCGATTGCGGCGGCGGACTGTGTCCACCGATTGCCGGATGCAGCGTCAGCGCGGCGTTTCCGACCGCGCCGGACCTGGCGTTTTATCCGTTACGAAAAGACCAGTCGGTCCGCGTTGACCTGCTGGACGCCACGCCGAACGTTCCAGAGTGCAGCTTTGACGCGGGCACCGAGGTAAGCCGGGCCGCCTGCGTGGATGAACTGAAAATCAGCTGTCAAGATGCCGACGGTTTGAGTCCCCTGGGGACGCTGGCGCTCACCTACACCAAGGTCGCTGATATCTCCAGCGGGTGGGGCGGCGGCCTGGAGGATTCCACCCGCCAGCGCGTGGTTAGCTTCGGTTCTCTCCCGGCGTACGAATGCCCCCTGAGCGGGCAGACCTTTTCGTTTACCGGCGACCCGCCCGGCAACCTCCTGGGCTCGGCCAGTTACGTGGTCAACATTCGCGCCGTCACCAGCGACGTGAACATCAAGTATGTCCGCGCCTACTCCGGGGGAAAACAGCGCGGCCTGACGGGGCGGGTGCGGATTATCTCAACCGTCACCACGCCGTTCCAACAGCAGCAAGTGCAGGTGGAAACGGCCAGTCGCGCCGCGACCTCGGGACTGTTGGATTACGTTTTGTTCTCGGAGTGCGGCATTGATAAAACCGTGCCGACGCCCGGCCATGTTTGCCCCTAAAACCATGCAGTCTTCCCAAGCGGCCAAGCGCGCCGCCGTCCTGCGGCGGGAAATCAACGAGCTGCGCTACCGTTACCACGTGTTAGACGATCCCGCGGTCACCGATGAGATTTACGATTCACTGACGCGGGAACTCAAGCGGCTGGAGGAGCAATTCCCTCGGCTGCGCACCCCTGATTCGCCCACCCAGCGCATCGGCGGCCGGCCGTTAGCCAAATTCCGCGCCGTTGCCCATGGAGTGCCGATGCGGTCGCTCCAAGACGCCTTTTCCCCCGAGGAAGTGGCGGCGTGGGCCGCGCGCGTGGCCAAGCTGGCGGGAGCCGAACATTTCCAGTACGTTGCCGAGCTGAAATTTGACGGTTTAGCCACCAGTTTGGTGTACCGCGACGGGGTGTTGGCCCTGGGGTTGACGCGCGGCGATGGTACGACCGGCGAGGACATTACCGAAAATTTAAAAACTATCCGGGCGATTCCCCTGCGGTTGAATCTGGAACTGGCGCATGCCGAACGATTCCCGCCCGACCTGGTTTCACGAGTCAAGCGAGCGCTCGCGCGCGCGAAAACCATTGAAGTCCGCGGCGAAGCCCTGATGAGCAAACGCGCCTTTGCCCAGCTTAACGCCGCTCAAGCCCAGGCTGGAGCCGCGCTTTTTGCCAACCCGCGCAACGCCGCCGCCGGCAGTCTGCGGCAGCTTGATCCGGCGGTGGCCGCGGCACGCCAACTCGATTGGTACGCCTACAGCCTGGTGACCGATTTGGGCCAACGGACGCATGACGAAGAACACGGCATTTGCGCGTTGTTAGGCTTTCAGGTGCACCGCGAAATCCGGGTCGCGGCCAGCGTGGAGGAGATTGTGGCTTTCCACCGTCAGGTATTCGCGCGCCGCGAACAGCTGCCCTTTGAGGTGGACGGGATTGTGGCGCAAGTCAATGAAGAGGAGGTATTTGCCCGGCTCGGCGTGGCGGGCAAAGCCCCGCGGGGCGCGGTGGCCTACAAGTTCGCGGCCCGGAAAGCCACCACGGTGGTCGAAGACATCGTGGTACAGGTCGGCCGGACCGGCACGCTCACGCCGGTGGCGGTGCTCAAACCCGTCAGCGTCGGCGGCGTCACCATTACCCGTAGCACCTTGCATAACGTGGATGAAATTGAACGGCTCGGTTTGAAAATTGGCGACACCGTGGTGGTGCAGCGCGCCGGCGACGTCATCCCCCAGATCACCGAGGTGCTTGTTAAGCTGCGGACGGGCGGCGAACGGACGTTTCACCTGCCGACCCGCTGTCCCAACTGCGGATCCCCCGTGGTGCGCCAGCTGATTGCGGCCGGTGAAGAGGAAGGCACGCGCTACCGCTGCTCAAACTCGCGCTGCAGCACCCAACAACTGCGGCAGCTGCGGCACTTCACCTCCAAGGCGGCGCTGGACATCGAGGGACTGGGGCCGAAAATTCTCGCTAAGCTCGTCGCGGCCGGTTTGATCACCGATGCCGTTGATATTTTTACCCTGAAAGCCGGCGACGCGGCCGCCTTGCCGGGGCTTGGTGAAAAGAGTGTTGGAAATCTCATGGCCTCCATTCAGGCGCGCCGGGTGGTGAGCTTGCCGCGATTCATCTACGGCTTGGGGATTCCGCACGTCGGCGAGCAGACCGCCGTTGACCTGGCGCAACATTTCCACACGCTCCAACGCCTCCGCGCGGCTGGCTTGCCCGACATTGACGTAGTCCCCAACATCGGCGCGGTGGTGGCGCAAAGCGTTTCGGCCTACTTTCGCGATCAGCGCAACCAGCGGTTGATTGACCGGTTGCTTGCCGCGGGCGTCACGGTGGTTCCCCTCACCGCGCAACCGCCCCGCGGCGTGTGGACCGGGAAACGCGTGGTGGTGACCGGGACGTTGCAGCATTTTTCCCGCGATCAGGCCAAAGCCGCGATCCGCGCCGCCGGCGGGCGTCCAGTCGAAGCGGTCTCACCACGGACGGATCTGGTGGTGGCCGGCGCCAACCCCGGTTCCAAGCTCGCGCGCGCCAAGCAGCTGGGGATTTCAATTGTCACCGAGGCAGAATTCCTCCGCTTGGCAGGAAAATAAAAATCACCGTCGCTATTTTCACGCTAGAGCCTGAAAATAGCGGCGGGGATTTTCCATTGTTAGGGCTGGGAACTAAAAAACGGTGCTCAAGTTCGCTCA
>CAYJVS010000060.1:2318-6410 GCA_964373635.1 uncultured Gammaproteobacteria bacterium | reverse complement strand
TTGGCCACGTACTTGTACAGCATCATCTGATCGGCCATCTTCAGCAGCGGCGCGTAGCGCAGATCAATTTCCGCTTGCCCGGCGGTGGCGACCTCATGGTGGTGTTTTTCCACGCCCACCCCGCAGGCAATCAGCGTGTTGACCATTTCGCTGCGGATGTCTTGCTGCGTGTCGTGCGGCGGCACCGGGAAATAGCCTTCCTTATGCCGGATCTTGTAGCCGAGGTTGACCTCACTGTTCCCGGTGTTCCAAATGCCTTCCTCGGCGTCCAGGTGATAGTACCCCTCGTGAGCGTCTTGATGATAGCGAATGGAATCAAGGATGAAAAACTCGGCCTCCGGACCAAAATAGGCCACGTCGGCCACGCCGCTGGACTTCAAGTGCTGCTCCGCCCGGCGGGCAATCAACCGCGGGTCAAAAGCGAACGGGGCCAGAGCCGCGCCCGGCTCAACCACGTCGCAGATGAGGCAGAGCGTTTTGGCGGCAAAAAACGGATCCGTAAAGGCGGTGGACGGATCAGGTATAAGCAACATGTCGCTCTCCTCAATGGGTTTGAACCCGCGGATTGAGGAACCGTCAAAACCGATGCCCTGCCGGAACGCCTCCTTGGTCAGTTCGGTGCTGGGAATCGTAAAGTGCTGCCAGCGGCCGGCCAAGTCGGCAAAACGCAAATCCACCAGGCGGATCTGCTCGCGTTCAATCAATTCAAGGACGTGGGCGTGGGACATAGTGGGAGGAATAAGGAGTAAGAAGTAAGGAGCTATCAGCTTACAAGTGACCCCCGCGGCCGCGAGGTCCCTGGTCCGCCCATGGCGGATTCGCCTTGGGCGGGCGGATTGCCGCGGGAGGACTCCGGCGGCGAAAAATCAAAAATCTCCCGGGTCATAAACCCAGAAGACCTCGTTGTCTAACCCTCCTTGGCACGCCATTGTGCCGATATTTCAGCCTAACAGGAACCCTGGCCAATGGGAAGTGGATAACTCGACTCGTGACTCCCCCATCGAGTGCTGTCTTTGGTCTTAAGTCTTGGCAGCGGGTATGGTCGGAAGGTCATACGTCATAGGTCATGGCAACGGGTTAGGGGGGGTTAATGGTCCTGGTCTCAAGTCGAATCTCAACCCGCCCGATCCGTTAACCGTATGACCAAGACCATAGACCAAACTCGCCGCTACGACCCACGACCACGACCATCAACCATACTCGCTACCAGGACCTTCAACTATGACCAGCGACCATTCAGATTTCACGAAACGATCAAAACTCGGCGGCCAAAATCACCGCTTCCGCCACCTCGCGCAGCGACTTGCGCTTGTCCATGCTTTTTTTCAATAACCAGCGGTGGGCGGCGGCTTCGTCCAGCTGACGGTGTCGCATGATCATGGCTTTGGCGCGACTGATGAGCTTGCGGGTTTCCAGGGCCTCCTTGAGCGCATGGGTTTCCGACACCAGACGGACGATCTCCAAGAGCCCGCCGATTTGCTTGCCCACCGTCACCAGGAGTTTGACGGTGGCGCGCGGGTAGCGGTGCGGCCGGCGGTGCTGAACGTTAATGACCCCGATCACGGTGCCGCGATGGGTGATCGGCACGGACAAAAAGGCTTCATAGCGGTCTTCGGGCAAGGTGTTGAAGAGCTTAAAACGGGGATCATGGTACGCTTGGCGGGCAATCGCCACGGGCTGATTGGCCTCGGCCACCCAGCCGGTAATCCCCTCCCCTAGCTTCATGCGGATCCGCGACAAATGCGGGTGCGGATTCAACGACGCTTGCAGCACCACTTCACGCCCGTCCAAAAGGTAGAGAAAACACGAATCGGCCTTGGTCACCCGACCGATAATCTGCACCACCTGCCGCAAAATGTCGCTTGGCTCCAGCGTGCGGCTGGTCGCTTCCAAAACCTCCTCCAGAATGGCGAGGTGCTGCGCGGCGAGTGGTGTCCGGCGTGCCATAAAAACAAAAACGGTGGTGAGTTTACCACCGGTTCCGTGAGAGTGTCAACAACGGCAACAACTGGCGCGCCGCTTTGGGTGGCGCGAACCGCCCCTGACCCTTACTGCCCGAGGAGTTGATTGAGCGCCGCGCGGGTCTTGGAGGCAAAGATGCCGGTTTTTGGCAGGCCGAATGCGTCCTGGAGCCGTTTGACCGCCGCGACCGTGGTGGGGCCGTAGTTACCGTTCGGCGCCACGTCGTTGGGGAAATAACCGCGGACGATCATGACCTGCTGCAACGTGCGTACCGCTTCGCCGGAGTCACCGGGCGCGAGATCCGCCGTAAAGACCGGTTCAAAGGCCACCCCCAGCACTTTGCCCGTCGGCGTTGGCGTCGCATCGAGTGTTGGACCATCCGGGTACACAAACGTTTTCGGAATGGTCAAAATGTTTTCCCAGCGGAAACCGCGCTGCCGGAAGGCCTCCGCCGTGGAAATCCACCGCTTTTTGCCGTTCTCCAACACGTACACCTTGGGACTACCGGCGTACTTGATCAAGGTCCCGTCCACGTGCGCTTGCGCTTGACTGACGTCGTCACCGGCCGGAATCGCGGAAATCGTGGCATCAAACATGACCCGGATCGCCGACCAACGGTATCCCAGGCCGAGAAAGACCGACTCCGACGTAATCCAGCGCCGCTTGCCGTCTTGGATCAACCACACCTTTGCGTCCGATCCCTTCACCAGCATGCCGGCAACTGCCGGATAGTCCACCGGGTCGCCGAGGGGGACGGAAGCCAGGGAGGGAAGTTCACGGACCGCCGGCCACTGGTAGCCATGAGCGAGGAAAATATCCGCCCTGGGGAACACGCGCCGCTTGCCGTTCTCAATCAGGTACACCGCGCGTTTGCCGGGTTCTTTGACCAGGTCGGCTTCCCGCGCCGCGGCGGGCAACGGTACGGGCGATGGCGCCAGCGTCGGTGTTAGCGTGGGCGACGCGGCCGGCAGCGGGGCATCGGTGGTCAGGGTAATGGTATCGCTCACCACCGGACTGACCCCACCGCTTGAACTGCGGAATTTGACGTAGACGGTCTTTTCCCCCACCCCAGCGGACAGCGTCCAAGGCAGACTGCCACTAAACGGCACCCACGACGCCAGGTCCGTGAACGCCGTGGTATTCGCCACCAACATCTCCGACGAGTTCTGGGCGGTCAGGGTGAGGGTAACGCGCCGTTGGTTGGCGGTGGCGGCATTGCCGTTGATAACCACTGAACCGCCGCTGGGCGAACTCAAACCGCCGCCATACGACTGCCCGCCGCCTCCGCCGCCGGTGGTGGTGGAGGAAGAGGAAGAACTCGACGCGCTGCAGACCGCGCCGATGGATACCGTCACCGTCTGCGTGGTGGACGATTCCAGGGTAATGTAGGAATTCGCCGAACCGCAGACATACGTGGCAACCGCCGGTGTCGCCGTCAGGATGCGTTTGTCATTGGATTGCAAGGTGATGGAGGATCCGGAGGACAGGCCCACCTCAATGTTCCCCGAGTTCAGGGTGAGCGACGCGACTTTCCCGCCGCTTTTTGCCACGATCACCACCCCGGAATCGGTAATCACGAGGTCAGTATCCGCCGTGAGTTGGACGTCGTTGAACGCGGCGTTAGTCTGTCCCGGCAACAGCGCAACCGCAACCAACAGACCGATCGCAGCCAATGAGCCCAAACGCCGCATACGTCCGCAGGGTTATGAACCGCGAAGAAATTTTAACGGATTACTCGCAACTCGCGCTGGTGCTGCAGGTGAGCGCCGTGCCGTTGGCGCCGCCGATGAAGCACCAGACAAAGCCGGTGCCCTGCCGGAACTTCAAGCAGTGACCTTGGTTGGAGCCCGTCGCCTCGTAGCTGCCAAAGGTCACCGTGGTGGTGCTGTTGGCCGTTTGGTTGCTGTGGCCAATAGAGAGGTTGCCGGTGGTGGTGGCACTGCCCGAAACGATAGCGTTGGTCGAGGAAGCCGTGCCGCCGACCCACAAGCTACCGGCTGCCAGGTTGCTCGTCGGGTTATTGGCGCCCACCACGAGGTAGCCGGTGGTGGTGGCGTTGCCCTGAATCCGAAGATCGTCGGAGAATGTGAACTCGGTGCGGCTGTCCAGCCAGCTCAAGAATTCACTCGA
>CAYJVS010000060.1:0-2218 GCA_964373635.1 uncultured Gammaproteobacteria bacterium | reverse complement strand
TAGCCGGTGCTCGTGGCGTTGCCGGAGATGGTTAAGTCGTCGGAGAGCTGGAACTCGGCGCGCGTGTCCAGCCACGAGAGAAACTCGGCGGCGTCAATGTCAAAGTAAAGCGAGTCGTCGTTGGAGCCGGAACCCTGGCCGACGCCGACGTTGCCGGTGGTCGTGGCCTCGTTGCCGACAAAGAAATCGCCCGCGCCCAGGTCAAACGGCCCCGGCTGCGTGGTCCCCACCACCAGCGACGCCGACGTGGTCGCCCGGCCGGTGATCGCCATCGTGCCATCGGTTGCGATGTTGGTGCTGATGGTGGTGACGGCAACCACGACCGAGGAAACTAAAAACGTCGCGGCGAACACGACCACGACGTTACGAACGATAAAGGAAAGACGGGCAAACGGCGCGGGTGACCTCCCCGCGGCACGCTCCTGACGGTGGGATCGTCGTGGCATATTTCAGGGTAAAAAATTAAAAAATTTTAACCGGGGATAAAGCCGTTTAAACCCAACTAAACCTCCCTGCAAACTATCCATAGGATAGCATAATGTAGCACCAACTACTTGTGGATAACCTTTAAGCCCCATCATCATCGCCGGCCGCTGCGCCAGCTCTGTTACCGCGGCGGGAGGCGCACCAAAATTTGGATCCTTGCCGGCAATTCTTCGGCCACGCGGTAATGCGCGTCAAGGTACTGATCCAGTACGCCGCCATCGCGGTGGAATCCGTGAGCCACGGCGAAACTTCCCAGTTGCCGCACCACGACCGTTGGAGCGGCGCGCTCAAGACTGGCAATGGCGTCGGCAAACAGCTCCGGCGGATGGTGTTCGCTTAAAAGAATGTTGTAGCGGGTTGCGTTAGGCCGTTGGGACAAAAAGTACACCCCCGGCAGGTACGGCGTGACAAAAATCGGTTCGCCGGGCTGAGTGCGCTGCTGAACCCGCGCTACGAGGCCGTCCCACGGACCACCGCCTGGGAGGTTCTTATCATACATCCGAAAGGCCACCGAGGGGCTGATATATATCACCGACCAAGCGAAAAGATAGGCAGCCACCAGGCCGCCTCCAGCGTAGAAGATGAAGCGAGTAAACCGTTGCCACCAGAGCGCCACCGGCCGCCGCCAGGGACATGCGTCCAGAGCGACAAACAAAATTGGTACCGGCCAAAAGACCAGCGCGAGGTGCCAAAAATCCGCCCGCGCCCAACTGCTGAACAATTGAAATACACCGATCGTCCAGAGGGGCCAAAAGCCTTTCGGCGGTACTGCCGCCAACAGCGCCAGGCCGGCAATTATCAGGATCACCAAGAGACTGGCAACCAGCATCGTGGGTGAAACGAAATTTGGTCGCACGTAGTTCCCGAGAGGGAACGCGACGAGGTGCTGCCAGAGCATCCCCGGCGGCCAAGCCAAAAACGGCAAGAGTGCCACCGAAAATCCAACCAGATAGACGGTCAACCACCGCCATTGCCGGCGCGCAAGCATGATAACCGCCACGGCCACGACCAGCGCAAGACCGCGGGTCTGCAGCAGCCACATGGTTACGCCCGTGGCTGCTCCAGCCCCGGCAAACCACCTCCACCGCGGCTGCCGCCACGCTTGAAGCAGCGCGTACGCCGCCACGATGCTGGCCAGCTGCGCGTACTGGCTGTGATTGATCAGGGGAAAGAACGCCTGCAAGAGCAGCCAAACCGCGAGCACGACTGCCCGATGCCAGCCGCGAGGGGAGAAGATTGCCACCAGGCGGTCGAGCACCGCTGCCGTGGCCAAGGCCAGCAGCACGGAAACAATCCGCACCGCCGCCAAGCTCGGACCAAAAAAATACATCACCGCCCCCACCAGATAAAACGAACCGGGCGTGACAAAATCAAACCAGTCGCGATACGGCACCAGCCCCTGGCTGACCTGCCAGCCCCCGGTCAAGGTCAACCCCTCATCCACATCTATCGGCATCGGCTGTAACCACCGAAGGGTCCCGTAAGCGCTAACGAAGGCCACGGCTCCCAGAACGACCGACCAACGAAGACGATGGGGTCGCAACGGAAACGGCGCGGACGAACCCACCGATGCCATCCGCGCCCCCTGATCTTTCAGCGGATCTATAATGCGGTTGTCGCGGATTGAACAGATCAGCGTGGAGATCGGCGTCGGAGATCTGCGTGTGGATCCGCGTTTAAAACTTTAATAAAAAACCGCTTGCCTTTTTGGATGATCGCGCCCGCGGGCACG
>CAYJVS010000059.1:0-6410 GCA_964373635.1 uncultured Gammaproteobacteria bacterium | reverse complement strand
TAGGGAAAGGGGGTGATCATATGAACGTCACGGATAATCAATCACCGCTCGCCGCGGTGCCGCAGGGCGGTACGGTGACGCTGCGGATGCCCAAGCTGAACCTGCAGGTCGTCGTGCTCGGATTGATCGCGTTCATTACCCTTTTCCAAACCGTTCAATTGGTGAGGATCGGCGCGAAAGCGGGAGCGGCGCCGGCCAAGGCAGCTCCCGCGGTGACCGCGGCAAGCAGCGGAGGATCGGCCAGCGACGCCGACGTTCCCGCGGCGATGGTTGGCGGCTGTTAATTTGCTCTCTACCCCGCCCCGCGGCCGCGGGGGAGCGAGTTAGTTAATGGAGAGCGGGTTGAAGCGCTCCGCGGGAAGCTCTCCCGAGGGACAGGGGCACGGCGCGGTGCTGAGAAATTCATCGTGAGGGAAAAGCAACACCACTATGGACGAGCAACCCATGGCGAGCGAACCGCCAGCCGATGCCGTCAACGTCAGGCGGTCCGGTTTGTGGCCGCACGTTTTCCTCTTTACCTCTCTGGCCGCAGCAGTGGTCGGCGCCTTAGTGGTCACCAAGACGCTCGCGCAAAGAGAAGAGAAGATTGCCGCCGCTCAAGAGGCGGCCCGGCCGGCGAACGTTAGGCTCACGAAAATCACCGTCGCCGGCTGTAGCGCCTGTTTTGACCTCGCGGGCGCGGTGGCGAGTTTCAAGCAGCAAAAGGTCTCCCTCAGCGAGGAGCGCACGCTCGCGGCCGATGTTCCGGAAGCGCGGTCGCTGATTGCGGAATTGGGGATCGCGCGGTTGCCGACGTACCTCGTCACCGGCGAGGTGACGAGGCCCAACCTCGAAGGTTTTGTCAAAAGCAACGGAGAAATTAAAAATGGCACGTTCGTTTTTACCAACGTCACCCCCGTATTCGTTGATCCGGCAAGCGGGCAGGAACGGGGTAAGGTCGCCGTCACCTACTTGACCGATGCCGGTTGCCCCCAGTGCGTGGATCCCAAGCTGACGGTCGCCGCCTACCAACGGGCGGGGGTGAAGATCACCGAGGAGAAAGCCATCGCCTGGAATTCGGCCGAGGGCAAGCGCCTCATCGGGCAGTACCGGATCGCCAAACTCCCCACGTTCCTGATGTCCGCGGATACGTCCTACTACCCGGCGATCGCGGCGGCGTGGTCGCGGCTCGGCACGGTGGAGCCGGATGGAACGTACGTGGCCAGGCAGCTGCGCCCTCCCTACCGCGATGTCGCCCAAGGGCAAGTGGTCGGACTGGTTGAGGTCGTGTACCTGACGGATTCCCGCTGTCCCGATTGCTACGACGCGCGGGACGTTCACCGCGAAATTCTGACCCAAGGGTTTGGGGTGGGCATTCGCTCCGAGCGCACCGTTGACGCCAATACTCCAGCCGGCAGAAGTTTAGTCAGCAAGTACAAGATTACCCAGGTCCCGACGCTGCTCATTTCGCCCGCGGTGGACGAGTACGCCAACCTTACCTCGGTTTGGCCGCGGGTGGGTACGACGGAAACAGACGGATGGTACGTCTTTCGGCAAATCGTACAATTGGGGGGCGTTACCTACAAGGACCTCTCGAGCAATCAGGTTATCCGGCCGCAACCACACGGCGCGCCGGAACCGTAACCCCGCCGCCGATGAAGAACGACGCCATCAAAGGGGTACAGATCGCCTTCCGCGACCCAGCAACGTGGAAAATTGCGTTGGTTGCCGGAGCGGCTATTGCCTGGCTCTACTACTGGCTGCTGACGAGGGTGACGACCCTCCCGGCATTTTTCGCCATGGTAAAGAATGGCGATTTTGGTCCGAACAGCTACCGGTACGCGGCGCTCTACTGGGGCTCGACGCTCGCAACCGTTATTTTCTTTGGCGTCTCGGCGGGCCTGCTGGCGTGGCTGTGGCGCCGGTCGCAACTGGCGAAGGCGGTGACCGGATCGAACGCTTTCGGGGCGTTGGTGGGGGCGTTCGGCTCGGCCTGCCCGGTGTGCGGCGCGTTCCTGCTGTCACTGCTCGGCGTTTCCGGGGGCGTGGCGGCCATGCCGCTGCAAGGTTTGGAGCTGAAGTTCACCAGCCTCGGCCTGATGGTGGGCTCGACGGTGTTTGCCGCGCGCCAAGTAAAGCGGGCGGAAGGGTGTGAAGATTGCGACGACATTGCCAAGCACGTTGCCGCCGCGCGGAAGCCTTCGGGGGCCGTCCCCATGGAAAAGATCATCACGACATTCCTGATCGTTCTGTTTGCCGTCAACCAGCTCCTCATCAGCCGGGTCGCCGCCATGACCGGCCTGCCGTCCGGCGGGGTGGGCAAGCTCTTCGGGGTAAGCACCGCCACGGCCGCGGTCATCATTGCCCCGCGGCTCAACCCAGACGGGAGAACAACGTCTTTGGTTGAGCAGCCGACCATTACGGACGTGCCGGCCAATCCGAACACCGGCGACACGCTCGCCGACGCCAAAGCGGTGGTGCTGCCAACCGGGAAGCCGTTCTACGCCCCGGACGACATTGCCTTTGACGATCCCATCAACGCCCAGAGAAAATGGGGCGCCTACGAGCGGTCGGTCAAGCTCGCGGGCGACCTTGAGGCGCGCTACCAGAAGTTGATCGGCACGATGGTCTGCAGCTACTGCTGCGGCGGACCGACCAACGTCACCACGATCAACCGCTGCGGGTGCGCCCACGCCAAAGCCGTGCGGGGGTTCTTCCGGTACATGCTCCAAAATTACGGCGCGACTTACGCGGACGACCAGCTCTTGGGCGAGGCCCACCGCTGGTACGCGCTCTGGTACCCGCGGGGCATGCTTGAAGATTACCTGCTCGCCACCGGCGGGTCAGAGGCGCTGCCGCACCAGACCCACGGGGGGGCGGGCCGGGACGGCAGGCACGGGCTATGATGCGGGCGATGCTGGCCTCTCCCGGCGTCAATCTGGCCCGCTGGCGGAAATCTCAGTCCCTCCCATGAGCGCAACATTCGCGAAGCTCAAAAATCGCCTCCTCGGGAGCGGGGGCAGCGCCGCCGGCGCATTCGGGGCGTTCGGCAGCGTCCCAAACGTCTGCCACTCGGTCTGCATGTCGGTCGTTTCCGCGCTGGCGGCGTTCGGGATTACCCTCAACATCCTGCCCCTGATGTTCGTTCAAACGTACCAGGGGTACTTCTGGTGGGCCGCGTTCGCCTTTACCGCGGCGTCGTTTTACTTTTACCGTCAGCAGGAGAAGTCCAACCCCCGCGACCGGAATCTCCTCCTGGTGAACGGCGGGCTGCTGCTCTTCGGCCTGCCGTTTGCCAGCGTCAGCGAGTACGCGGATTTCTACCGTTTCAGCGGCGGGAGCTTGGCGATCGCCGGTTGCATTCTTTTGTTGTCCGGTAAGCGGCTGGCGTCCGCGCGCCGCTCCGGCGCCGCGTCCAGGAGAGAGCCGGTGAGCCAAGCGGGCGTTGCCCCCCGCGTTTCTGCTCCCGTTGTGGCCGCCGCGTCAGCCACGGCCATCCCGAAGGTGAGTTGGTCAACGATCCTGTTGGGGATCGTGATCGTCAGTTTTATCGTCAATCAGTATTTGCTGTCGCGGGTAACCGGCCACCTCGGTAACACCGGGGTTGCCGCGTCCAAACTGAGCGGAACGATGAAGTTCACGCTGTTTGATGTCGCGCTCGCGAAGGAAAGGATGGACCGGGATAACGACGGCATCTGCGATGCCTGCGGCATGCCGGTGCAGACGTGCATTGACGCGGGGCAGATGGACTGCACCATGGGATCTCGCCCCGCCAGTATCGGGGTGCTTGGCTCCGTCCACCGCCACGCGGATTTCAAGGTATTCGTGGACGGCCAGCCGGTCGATTTTTCCGCCATGGCGCACATGGAAAGGATGGCGAGCGGTCAGCCGGTGAGCAGCTTCATTCACGTCGATGCGGGTGCGCCGTTGCCGGAGCGGACCGGCGACGTCCTCCACATGCATGCGACCGGCGTGCCGCTGGAAATATTTTTCCGCAGCATCGGCATGAAGCTCGAGGCGGAGCGCCTCACCTTGGCCGACGGCCGGGTGTTGGAGAATGGCGGCGGTACGACGCTGAAGTTTTTTGTGAACGGCCGGCCGGTGGAGCGGCTGGATACGTACGTGTTTCAAGATTTGGATAAAATCCTCATCAGCCACGGCCCGCAAAACGACCCGGCGGTCGCGGCGCAGCTGCGCGCGGTGACGGGTTTTGCCCAAAACCATTAGCCAACGCGTACCGTTGCTGCCCGACGGGGTCGTGTGTCCACTATGAACGATCAGCCGTACGACCACGGCGCAAAACCCCTGCCGCCGGAAGCGCCACCGCCATCTAAAAACGCCCCGCTGCTCGTGGCGGGCGCGGTGGTCGCGATCCTGCTCGGCGCGGCGTACTTCGTATTCGTTTGGGGAGGAGCAAACCGGCAGTCCCCGCGAGCGCGGAATGGCCCACTCGATCGCATGGCGGCAATTACCGCCGGCGATCACATTCGAGGCAACCCCAACGCGCCGGTCAAAATTGTCGAGTACTCCGACACCGAATGCCCCTTCTGCAAACGCTTTCACGGCACCATGCAACAGGTCATGGAGAGGTACGGCGGCCGCGGCGAGGTTGCCTGGGTCTACCGGCACTTCCCCATCCCGCAGCTGCACCCGAAAGCGCCCCGCGAAGCCGAGGCAACGGAATGCGCCCACGAGCTTGGCGGAGCGGAGAAGTTCTGGGCGTACCTTGACCGGCTCTTTACGGTCACCCCGTCGAACGACAACCTTGATCCAGCCGAGCTGCCGAAAATCGCCGACGCCGTTGGGCTGAATGTCGCGCAGTTCACAGCCTGCCTCTCCAGCGGCAGGTACGCGAGCCACGTTGAGGCTGAGGTGCAGAACGCCGTGGCCACCGGCGGGAGCGGGACACCCTGGAGCATTATCGTTGCCGCCGACGGCACCAAGTACCCGCTCTCCGGCGCGCAACCCTACGCGTCGGTCCGGCAGCTCATTGAGCTGGCGCTCCGTGAAAAAAAGTAAGATGGTCACCACCGCGCTCCGGAAGGTGTTTCGCCGGCCCGCCTACCTCCTACTGGCGCTGGCCGCCAGTGCGATGCTGTTCGCCCTGGCGGTGTGGCTGCCCAACCTCCGCCTGGTCATTACCATCCTTGGTTCACCCGACACCTCGTTGGTGCAAAAGCTAACGATTCCCTTCAGCCTCCTGGGTGCCATCGCCACGAATTTCAACCGGCTTGCCGCCGCATCAACCGTGGCAATCGCGGTGCTCTTCGGGGTTAACCTTGCGCTCGTGGTCTACTTTTTACGGCGGAGAATTGCCGCGGTAAAGCGCAGCGGCGTGGCCACCGGATTGCTGGGAGTGGCCAGCGGCGCGCTGGGGATGGGGTGCGCCGCCTGCGGCTCACTCCTGCTCACCGTCAGCCTGACGCTGGGTGGCGCATCCAGCATCCTGACGCGTCTGCCGTTTGGCGGCGGAGAGTTCGAGGCGCTCGGCGTGCTGCTGCTGGTGGCAGCGATTCGCCTCACCGCCAGGCAAATCCAGAACCCCGCGGCGTGTCAAAGGTAAGCCCATGGTCTCAACTATGAACATGAACGCAACCGCTCCGACCGAACCGCTATCATCAGGAGAGCTGACAAAGCAACAGCGCGCCGAGCTCAAACGGCAGGGGAAAATGGAAGCGCGGCAATCCGAGAGCAGAAAGCGCCGGCTGAGGAAAATTTCCTCGTGGGCTCTCGGCATCGCGTTCACCTTGGTGGCGGTCGGCGGCTCGGGTTGGTTTATGGTAACTCGCCCATCCCTGCCGCCGACCTCGATGCAGGGCCACATCGAGGATATGCCAGCGGCGCACATCACCGACACTCCCATCCCGGACCGGATCCAGCGCCACATGCTGGAGCACGCCGACGGCCAAGGGCAACCCGGCGTGATTATGCAGTACAACTGCGAGCAGTACGCCTGCGAACCCGACCTGGTCGCCAAGCTCACGGCGCTGGTGCGGCAGTACCCCCGCCACGTCTACCTGGCGCCGAATACCTACGACGGGAAAATCATCTTGACCAAGCTCAACCGATTGCAAATATTGGATCGTTTTGACGAGCAGGCCATAAAAAGGTTTATCGGTGAATGACCCAAAACCAAGCGGCCCCAGACACCCGTTGGGCCGGTTTGACTCTCCCGGGCGCGCAGAAAGTTCAAAAGGACATGGACGGCGGGCAGGCCGCCGGGGTCTCGGGCACGCCCGGGACGGTGCTGCTCACCCGTGACGGCCGCACCACCATCATCTCCGGCGCCGTGCCCATCGAGGAGATCAAGAGCACGGTGGGCCAGTACCTGCAGTGGAGAAACGGTGTCAGAGGGAGAAACGGTGGGAAACGGTGCGAGAAACGGTGTCCGAGAAACGGTGTCGAGAAACGGTGTCGAGAAACGGTGTCAG
>CAYJVS010000058.1:0-6467 GCA_964373635.1 uncultured Gammaproteobacteria bacterium | reverse complement strand
TGCGATTTTGCAGCCGAAATTTGGAATTCGCAGCAGAAATGGAGTTTCGCAGCGGACCCTGTAATGTTGCTCCCCCGGCTACCGCTTGATCCTGCGCCGGATAAAGGCGGGGATTTCCAGTTCTTCCTCCTCGGAAGATTTGGTCTCGGGTGATTTGGTGACGGTCGTTTCCGGCGCCGCGTTGTCCGCATGCGTGGTTTCGACCGGGGTGCGCACATTGCTGACGCGGCTGGCTTCCGGCACCCGGTCGCGCCGGACAAACGCGGTGGGCCGATAGCCCGCGTCGCCGGCTTCCTCGGATGGTTTGATCCGTTCGCCAAAACCCGTGGCAATGACGGTGATAATCACCTCGTCTTTAAGACTGTCATCCACCACCGTGCCGAAGATGACCTTGGCGTTGGGGTCGGCTTGCTGGGTAATAATCTTGGCGGCTTCATTCACCTCGTGCATGGAAAGATCCTTGGGACCGGCAATGCTGAAAAGAATGCCCTTGGCGCCTTCAATGGAGAGCTCCAACAGCGGCGACGACACGGCCGCCTTGGCGGCTTCAATTGCCCGGTTATCGCCGTTCGCGCGGCCAATGCCCATGAGGGCTGACCCGGCTTCGGACATGATCGCCTTGACGTCGGCGAAATCAAGATTGATGAGACCGGGCACGGTAATCAAGTCGGCAATCCCCTTGACGCCCTGCCGCAAAACCTCGTCGCAAGTTTCAAACGCCTTCAAGAGCGACACTTTCTTGTCCACCACTTGCAGCAGCCGGTCGTTGGGGATGGTGATGATGGCGTCCACCTTCTCCCGCAGTTCAGCGTGGGATTTTTCCGCGATCTCGCGCCGCTGCGCGCCTTCAAAGCTGAAGGGTTTGGTCACCACGGCCACGGTCAGCGCGCCCAATTCTTTGGCCACCGTCGCGACCGTCGGCGAAGCGCCTGATCCGGTGCCGCCGCCCAGGCCGCAGGTGATAAAGACCATGTCGGCCCCGCGCAGCAGGTCGCGGAGCTCATTGATGCTTTCCTCGGCGGCCGCGCGGCCTACCGTCGGATCCATGCCCGCGCCCAAACCCCGCGTGACGTTTTTGCCGATGTGGAGGCGGTGGTTGGCATGGCACTGGTGGAGGTCTTGGACGTCCGTGTTGACGGCCAAAAATTCCACGCCTTGAATTTTGGCGGCGACCATCCGGTTGACCGCGTGCCCGCCGGAACCGCCCACGCCGATGACTTTAATTTTCGCGATGGTCTCAATGTCGGGTTTGATCTCAGCCATAACCGGAAGAATCATGCATCAGGAATCACGGATTGAACTCATGCCGATCAAAAAAGTAATTCCTTATTCCTGATTCCTGATTCGAAATTCATGATTCAATAACCTCACCGTCGCCGCAGTTTTCGCAGCCAGTGTTGCACCGTCTGCGGGAGCTGGCGCAAATTGCCGACCATCCCGCCGGAACGGCCGCCGGAGCGTTGCGCGACCATGTGGTTGCCCCAGAGCACCAGCCCAATCGCGGTGGTAAACGCCACGTCGTTGGCTCGATCCACCGTCGCGGTCACTCCGACCGGATAGCCGAGCATCGCCGGCAAGCGCAGCTTGCGTTTGGCCACTTCCACGACCCCCGGCAGCTTAACGCCGCCGCCGGTGAGCACGATACCTGCCGGCAGCATACCAGAGCGCCCAATTCTTTTCAATTCCGCGTCCACCTTGTCCATGATCTCTTCAACGCGCGCCTCAATGATTTCTCCCACGTAGCGTTTGGAAACGTGCGTACCGTCCGCCGCGCCCTCCTCCAGAGCGATCTGGTCGCGCTTGCTCACCTCGCGCGGAAAGGCGGTGCCGTGCTCGAGTTTGATTTTTTCGGCCGCGTCAATCGAAATCCGCAGGCCAATGGCAAGGTCAGAGGTAATGTGTTCGGACCCCAGCGGCAAAATCGCCGTGTGGAGGATGTCGCCTTCTTCATAGACGGCGAGACTGGTAGTTGAGCCGCCAATGTTGACCACGGCCACGCCGAGCTGCTTGCCGCGGGAGGGAACGACGGCCTCGGCGGTGGCGAGAATCGCTAAGACCAAATCATCAATGTCCAGGCCGGTCCGAAAAATCGCCTTGGTCAGGTTTTTAATCTGCGAACTCAAGCCCTGGATAATTTGCGTGTCCACTTCCAGGCGCACGCCCGTCATGCCGATGGGATCGCGAATGCCGGACTGTCCATCCACCGTGAAGCTCTTGGGGATGACGTGCAAAATCTCGTAATTGGGCGGGGTGGCCACCGTCCGCGCGGCTTCCATCGCCCGTTCGACGTCGGCTTCTGAAATTTCGCCATTAGGTTTGGACACGGCCACCACGCCCCGGCTCTCCTGGGAGGCGATGTGGCTGCCGGAAATGCCCACCCAGACTCGTTCCACCGTTACCCCGGCGATGCGCTCGGTTTTCTCCACGCACGCCGAGATTGAGGAAACGGCGTCTTCAAGACTGGTAATCGCCCCCCGGCTGATGCCCTCGGAAGCGACCTCGGCCACCCCGACAATGTGCGGGTGCTGTTCGGGCTGCAAGCTCCGCTGGCCCACGGCCAAACGAACCGCGCTTGAGCCGATGTCTAACCCCGCGATGATTCCAGGCTCTGCCATACTGCCTCCGTCCCGAAAATTTCTAATTTCTAAAACCTACTGAACACCTAATGTATTCGCTCAATCTGCCTGTGGATGAATCAAAAAACTCAACATGATTATACCACAACCGGCTACCGGGACGCCAGGTAGGGAACAAAAACGAGCGCAACGACGGCCGCCGCCGCCACGGCGGAGACTAAAACCGCCCCGGCCATGAGGTTTTTGATCTCGGCGGCATAGTGGTGAATGCGGGGTTCAGCCATGTCAACCAAGCGTTCAAGGGCGGAATTTATTAATTCCAGACCCAAAACCAAGCTGATCGCAACTGAAACGACCGCGAACTCCAGCGCCGTAATCTTCAGCCACCAGGCAACGACCAGAACCCCAACCGCGAGTATTGCCTGGATGCGAAAATTCTGCTCGGACCGGAGCGCCAGCCACAGGGCGGTCAACGCGCGCCGCAGGCCGCGGAAAAATTTTCGGAGATCAATGGGCATAGGATTCCAGTCTCGAAATATCGTCTTTGGCCTTCGTCATACGGTTACGATGCCCGTTCCATCATCGTCCGCGGTCTTTGTGGAACGGTAACGATGCCCGTTTCGTCAGCCGTCAGATGGTGACGTGCCCCCTCACCCCGGTTCCCTCTCCCCGCGGGAGAGGGGTAGGGTGAGGGCGGGAGAGGGTGGCCGGGTGAGGGTGTGAGCCGAAGACGTATCACGAATCGGGCCTCGTGACCGTCCCACGAGGACGTCCTCCTCTTCAAAAAGCGGGATTATCGTATTGACCTTCAACGTTCCCGTTGAACGGCTAATAAGACGTTGGTTTCAAACCTGGCCATCCGTTGGGCCTGGGCGGGAGTGTCATGGTCATGGCCAGCCAAATGGGCCAGGCCATGGATCAGGAGCGCGGTGAGCTCGGCGCGGATGCTCGTGTTGGACGCTTTGGCTTGGCGCACCGCCACGGGATAACAAATGATCACCTCGCCCAACGACGGCGGTTGGCCCGGCCAGGGCGTGGGCGGAAAACTCAAGACATCGGTTGCGGCATCCACCTTACGGTAAGTACGGTTCAATCGGCGGCTGGTTTTGGCATCTACCAGGGCAACCGAAACCGCGCGCCGCCGCGCCACGGGAACCAAGCGGGAAAAGACGGTCACCGCGCGGGCCGCCCACGAACGCGGCACGGGAGCGCCCGCCGGATTACTGAAGTCAAGGAACACACAACAATATGAATAAATTCCAAATCACAAATCCCAAATTCCAAACAACAATTTCCAAGGGCCAAAGTTTGAAATTTTTGTTTTTTAAGTATTGAGTATTGTTTGGAACCTGCCTGCGGTCAGGCAGGCCGTCAGGCAGGCAGGCAGGTTTGGTGCTTGGTGCTTGGAATTTGGGATTTTTAACTATGGTGTCAGCTGGACGCTGGAAATAATCGCGGCAAACGTGGCGCGAAAACGGGGCGTGTTCCCTTGCGCTTCGTAGCTGAAACCAAGCACGCCCTGTTGGTCGCTCGTCAACAGAAAATACGGCCCGTCAACGTCCCCGCGCACCGCCGGTTGTCCGCCAACCGTGGTGGGCTGCCCGGCCGAAAGGCCTTGCCGTGTTAGCCAGGCGGCAAGCGTTAACCGTTCGGGATTGGGATACCGTGTCGCGCTCACGTACTCCCCCGCTCCCGTGTCAAAACGAACCATGAACCGCCCGTCGCTTTCGTCCACTTCCGCCACATTCCAGTTGACGGGACGCGCCCAACGGAAACCGGCCGGCGCGGGGTACAGGACAAAAACTCCCGATGCCAAAAGCGTTGCGCCCCCGCCGGCATTTGGGCTAAAACCGCGGCGAACTTCCGCGCCGTCTTGGTAGCCGTCGCTGTCGCTGTCGGGGTTGGTCGGATTGGTTTGAAAGAGATTTTCTTCCGCTAAGGTCAAGCCATCCTGGTCTTCGTCGCCGGCATCCGCAACAACGACCGGTGAAGTTGCCGGCGTCGGGGTGGGACTAACCGAAGGTTTTGGCGCCGGCGATTCGGTTGCCTCTGGCGTGGGCGTGACGGTTGGAATCGGTGTTGCTGTGGGAGAAGGACTGACCACGGTTGGCGGGGTTGGCGACGGCGATCCCACGGCGGCTGAATCGCCCGGGGACGCCTCCGGCGGCCGGCCCGATTTCCACACCACCAGCGCAATCACCACCAACACGCCCACCACGATCGTGGTGGTGCCCAACAATACAAACGTGGCATTGGCGCGCGGCCGCGGCACGAAGTAAAACCGCTCCGGCATGACGTGAATGCGCTCGGCCAGCTGGGGACTAACCTCCTGGCCAGCCGAAGGCCCCACGGGAATTTTTTTTGGCCAACCGAACACCATGGGAATTTCTAATTTCTAATTTCTAAAAAAATTCCCAAAATCCCAAACCATCAGGGTTATTTGGTCTGGTTGGGGGTGGAGCTATTCGTATGGTCTCGGGGTGGAGCTGCAAGGAATCATCCCCGCATACCGCACCCCGTAACCATACCAGCTGCCCCAACCCCACCCGCGGACTACACCCGCCGCAAAGGATTTGGGCGTTGGTCATTATTGAGAAATTAGGTCAATGAGGAATTGGTCATTTATTGAGCGGGTACCGCCTTAATCCGTCCCGGACCCTTGGGGTCGTAGCCGTTTTGCACCTCTTGCCCATCCGCAAAACCATCGCCATCGGTATCAGCGGCGGTCGGATCGGTGGTAAAGACTTTGACCTCGTCGCGATCCGTCAGGCCGTCGCTGTCGCTGTCAGTGGCGTACGGGTCGGTGCCATAGAGTTTTTCTTCCTTATCGGACAGACCGTCGTAATCGGAATCCAGCTCATCTTCGCCCGGGATCGGTTCCACCACGGCCGGACCGGGTTGCGGCGGCGGCGCGGTCACGGTTGGTTCCTGGGTGGGAAGCGCGCTCGGACTGGCCTCGGGGGTCGGACTCGCCACAACGGCGGCCGGCGCGTTCCCGGGCTGCAGGCGGCGCGAAAACGTGGCGTAGGCCCACCAACCCGCCAACCCAATACCCACCGCGCCCACCATAACCACCGCGGCAATGACGGCGGTGCGGCGCCCAAATACCGGCGGCTGCTTTTCCACGCCGGTCCGCTCGGCGTCCGTGGGAAACGGCTCCGGCGGCGGCGCGCCGGCTGACGCGCGCGCGGTTTCTGCCGCGCGCGCCGGCGGAATCGCTCCCGGCGTGGGCAGTGGCGCGAGTCGTCGCGGCGGGGCGGCCGGCCCAGCCAGTTCGGGCGGCCGGGGCGGCAGAATGACCGGGGCCACGGATTGCGGCGTCGCGCCAAGATTAAGCGGGCGGAGACCCGCCGGGGGCGCTGACGTTGCTCCCGGAAGATCCGGGGGTGGCACTCCCCGTCCTTGAGCAACCCCGGTAATTCCCCGCCGGGGAAGTTGCGGCGCGTTGGCATCCACGCTGCCAAAAATGTCCTCGGGTTGGTCGGGCATAGAGCGATGAATAATGAATTAGGAATTAGGAATTAGGGAGAAACCTTAATTTAAATAGTTTCTGTTGAAAAAGTAGTAACCACCCCGACCCCCTCCTTCGCAAGGAGGGGAAATTGCCCACCATTTCCTCCCCTGCCCGAGGGGAGGTGAGGAGGGGTGGGAGTTTTTCAACCGGAACTACATAGGACTTACGCACTTGAGTATTTTTACCTGTTATTGTGTCATTCCCGCCCCGTAACCAGCACGGGGTAAACCCCGTTAGACAAGGGTTAAACTGTGTCCTACCTACCTTGATTGCCGAGGTTGCTGGGGAACTTCACGCGTCCATTGTCTAACGGGGCGGGAATCCAGATCCTGGACAAGCCAGGATGACGCCTGGACTCGGCCAGGATGACGCCTGGA
>CAYJVS010000057.1:0-6576 GCA_964373635.1 uncultured Gammaproteobacteria bacterium | reverse complement strand
TTGCCGTAGAATTTTCCCCCCGAACCGGTCCCCACCTGCAGCTCCCAGAAACGGTTCAGCGGGTCAATGTCGCGCGTCAGCATGCCTTTCCCCGCGCTGCAATTTTCGCACGCGACGGTCACGGATGGCGCCCGCTCCACGCGCACGGCGTCGCCTTCAATACTCGTGGTAACGGTCAGGTCGGTGAGTTTTGCGTTTTCGCTTTGCACCACGACCACCCCGTCGCCCAACGGGTTGGTGACGGTCACATTGTCCAACACATTGGCCACGCTGGCGTTAGCGCCAATCGGCTCGCTTTGCAACAGCCGCAAACACGGTCCCAGGCAGCTGCTCAAGGCCAGCGCGCTCGCGGAGCTGTCGCTGACGTACGCGAAGTCCAGCGGATCGGCGTTGGTCAGCGTGATGTTGCTCAGCGTAAACTGATCGCTGTTGGCTAACTGCAGGTGGTACGGTGAAATACTTGCAATCACGCGACTGGCCGGCGCCAGCGTCTGCTTGGTGTTGTTGGGCAAAAACGCTTGATTGCCTTCGTAATAATACACCGGTCGCCACGCGCCCGTTGGACCAGCGGTGTTGCTTTGATAAATTTCATGCCGGTAAAACAGCGAGGGATCAACCCCGACAAAGCCAACGGCCGCGGACAAGGCCGGCACCGCGGCTACCGTCAGGTACGGGTACGCCGCCGGATTGACGGTTGAGGTGATGACATTTGACTGCAGGGTCAAGCCAACGCTGTTGCCGATCATTACGCCGGGCGCGGCGGTAAATTGCACGGTGTTGCTGATGACGTTGGCGTTCCGCGCCAACAGCATCTGCAGCGCCGGTCCGAGGTTGCCCGACAGCGTGTTATTCCGAATTTCCGAAAAGATGGCAACGGGCGACCGAATCTGGCTGCCCACCAACAGGCCGCCGCCCTCGTTGGTCTGCAGCGTATTGAAGCTGACGTTCGCCGGCGTGCTGTCCATAACCACCATGCCCCAGCCGGTGTTGTTGGACCCGCGGTTGTCGTGGACATCAAGCGACGCCACGGCGTTAAACTCCAAGCCGTTACTGCCCAGCTTGAGGATACTGCCGCCGGCGTTTTTCCCGTTATTTTGCGCGTCGTTTTTATACGCGATACTGCCAATGTCGCCGATCACGGCCAAACCGCCGGCGAAATTGCGCAGCATCTCGTTGTTGTAGGCCGCCCCCGTTGGCCACTCCGGCAGCGGCGGGTAGCCGGTGCACGGGGAGTTGGGGTAGACCGGGCCCGTGGGGCAGACCGCTCCGTTATACCGCTTCCAACCGAAAAAATTTTCCGGCGTGACGCTAAGATTGCCCATCGGCGCCGCCGCGTTGTTCACGTACGCGCCATGGCCGCTGACGCTGTCGTACAACTTATTCTTATATATAAAATTGCGCGCGGCGGCAATGTTTGAGGGCCCCTCAAGCGTGACCAACGCCAAGTTGTCCCCGCGGCTGCGCTCAATGGTGTTGTCGTAGATGTTGCCGTCTCGGATGCCAGCCAACAATGCCCCAATCGCCGCCGGATCGCCGCTCAATCCGGAATCCTGAACGGTGTTATGCAGGAGCGTAACCATCCCCGTATCGTACGCCAAAATCCCGCCATTCCGGTTGGCGTTGACTTGATTGTTCCAAAGCAGCACCCGCGTTG
This sequence comes from uncultured Gammaproteobacteria bacterium, assembly GCA_964373635.1. GTDB lineage: Bacteria > Patescibacteriota > Patescibacteriia > Buchananbacterales > GWA2-38-13 > VMFR01. The sequence goes on along the minus strand of CAYJVS010000057.1, from coordinate 4,922 downwards.
TGGCCGGCGCGCCGTACCGTTGCACCCGCACGCCCTCGTCGTTCGTGTTCCAGCGGTTGCAATCTAATGCGCTGCAGCCGACCGTGGTGCTGGCGGTGTTCAACAACAACAAGCCGTAGGCGGTGTTTGACGCCTGGCTGTTTTTCACCACCAGCCGCGCCGAATTAAGGCTGTAGATCCCCACGCGAGCGTTGGACACGCCGACATTGTCTACCAAGGCCAGCGGCGCGGGATCTTGCGGCGTGGCCGCTTCCAACGGCGTGTCGCATTTGCCATTGCGCGCCATGCCGACGCAAGCCAGTTTGACGGGATCATACCCCACAATCCCCGGGCTGCTACCGGGCAAATAGTCGCGCACCGTCACGTTGAAGACGTTGGCGAGCGTCAGGTGGCCGACCGTGGCGTTGGAAAAGTAAAAATCGTCCCCGTCAATTGTCCAATTATCAAAGGCCGGACCATAAAAATACAGGACTTGCTTTTCTGACAGCAGGGCGCCCACCCAATTGAACGGCTGCACCGACGCCGGCCGGTACGCGGCGTTGTAAATCTGATGGCGGAAATCCAGCGGATTAACCCCGCTGATAAAATTTGGGTCGGCGTCAAACGTCCCATTGCCGTCCACGCCGACTTCGCAGAAGACGCCATCGCCGTCGTTATCCGGAAAACAGTCCTGGGAGTGGTCGGATTTAATGTCAAAGAAAAACCCTTTTTTGCCGTCCTTGATCGTGCGCACATAGTTCCAGCGCAACAAAAAATCCTGGCTGTTTTCCAGCCGGATGCCGGTGCCAAACCCGGAAAGTTCGCAGCCGGCGATCGTGCCCCGCTTGCGGGGAGTGGAGGTGAAATCGCTGTTCCGCACCCCCTGGGCAAGGATGCCGACCGTGGCGGTGGCGTAGAGATCAATAACGGATCCCGACAAAGTCAAACTGCCGATGGTGTCGGAGGGATTATCCCAATTGCAGTCCAAAATCACGTTATCCGCGCCAAAACTAATCGCCGGCGGCACGGTCTGACCGGCGGCGGGCGGCAGGGTTGGCGCAAACGTGGCGGAAACATTCGGCAAAAAACACGTGTTTTCCGTCAGGGTCAACGTCGCGCTTGCCGGCGGGGCAACGCAGGCCTTCTGACACTCGTCGGCATTATACTTCGTCGTGTTAGGCAGCGCGGCGCCATTGGAGAAAATGTTGTACTGGGTGGTGTCGGTGCTTGGGGTCGGACAAAAATTGACGTTCGTGAGCGCGCGGTTGTGACTGAACCCCACCCCGCTGCCGGAAAAGACGTTATTGTAGACGTTGACATTGGTAATGTCCCAGAGGTTGTTTTCTTCAAACCACACATCTTGCTGGGCACAATCGGTCACGGCGGCGCGATCGGGACAGTCGAGGTAATTACCGTGAATCAAAATCGGACTGGCCACATCCCCCTGCGGACCCTTGAGGTAGATGGCGCCATCCGGACTGGTGGCTCCGACCGTGGTCTCGTAGACGGTAATCCGGTTTCTGGCGATTTCGTTGCCGCTGCCGGTGAGACTGCGGCCGGCGGCCCCGTTCAAGGCAATCCCGAACTGCGTCGCCTCGAGAATGTCGTTGCCTAAAATTTTTAGCCCACCGGTGGCAGCGCCCGTGATCCCCGTTTGCAGCGGTAACGCCGTGCCGCTGGCGAACCGACCGATGATGGTGTTGTCCTGTACCGTCCAGCCGGAAGCGTTACCCAGGTCAATGCCCGTGGCAAACCCCTCGAGGGAACAGTTTTTCACCGTCACGTTGACCCGACACGTACCGACGCAGTCGCTTTTGATGCCCACGGTTCCCGCACCCGGACTATTGGTAAAGATGCGAAAACCGTTACAGTCAACGGTGATGGGCGTCGTTGCCGTGCTGCCGCGCACCAACAACCCCGTCGAACCGCAAGCGCCCAGGTCCTGCGTCAACGTGACATCGCCGTCCACGGTGTCACCGCAGGCGCACGCGGAACCGCCCCCCCCGCCGCAGATAGCCGCGTTGCTTGCGCGCGGCCATATCAACACCGCCAGCGCCAACGCGCTTACCAGCAACCAACGGGGGGTCATGGGAGCGGGGAGTAAGGAGTAAGCATCGGGCTTGGTAAAACTTCCGCTGACCGCTATACTGGAAATCAGAGCGCCTGATTATGAAATCCAACATTTGGCAACGACAAGGCTGGATCGTGGCCGCGGGTGGAGCGGCGCTGGTCGCGGGATTGGCGCTGATTGCCGTCTGGTGGCAGTCGTCAAGTCCCGCGCGCCAAGAACCCCAAACCGTTTGGGCGGAATTAGTTGCCGCGGCTGATAACCGGCTGCGCGTGCGGCTGATCCCGGCCCCCAGCGGCGCGCCGAGAACGCTCCGAGCTCCGGCCAACGAAAAACGCTTAACGATCATCCTCACGCCGACGACGCAACTGACCGCCGACTATTTCGTGGGCGACGTGGTCAACGGTGAACGGGTGTACGCGCAACCGCTGCGGCTGGACAAACTCCGCCCTGGTATCCACTTGCGGCTGACGCTGGTTCCAGCGCGCGGCGGGCAATGGGAAGCGCGCGCGGTCAGCTGGCCGCAATCTATCCGTCCAAGCGCCCAAACCGCCACGCCCGCGCCCAATACCAAAATTCCCCCACCCATCAATCCGCCGTAACTAACGTACGTCTTGACAGTCGCGCAATTTTTATTTTATAATTTCAACGTGACAACTAAAAAATTAATCGTCGGGTAGTTCTAAGAAATTATACCATAAACACGCCTTATGAGCTTATCCATTCTCTCCGTCATCGTCGCGATCGTTCTGGTGTTTGTTCTTTGGCTGATTTTGGTCTACAACGGCTTAATCAGGCTGAAAAATCGCGTCCAAGAAGCATGGTCGGATATCGAGGTGCAATTGAAGCGGCGCTACGACCTTATCCCCAACCTGATCACGACGGTTAAAGGCTACGCTACCCACGAGCGCGAACTGCTGGAGAAAGTCACGGCCGCGCGCACCGCCGCGATGACCACCGGCAACGTGGCGGCCAAAGCCCAGGCGGAAAACATGCTGACGCAATCGCTCAAAAGCCTGTTCGCGGTGGCCGAAAACTACCCCCAGCTGAGGGCGTCGGAAAACTTCGCCAAACTCCAAGACGAACTGTCCGACACCGAAAACAAAATTCAAGCGGCCCGCCGGTTCTACAACGGCCAAGTCCGCGACTTCAACACGAAAATTCAAGTCTTCCCCAACAACTTGATCGCCGGCAACCTCCAGTTTACGCCGTACGAATTCTTTGACGCCGAGGCCGAGGCCGAAGCGCCGGTCAAAGTCAAATTCTAACCACCTATGCCCATCGAAACCGGACTCGTCACCTTCCAGACGCTCTATCTGGCCGCGACCATCATTCTCTGGGCGGTCGGGAAAAACATTTTCGGCATTTCCGGATTGGCGGTTGATCTTTCCGGTGTGGGCAACGTCCTGCGCTGGCTCACGCTCTGCCTCTTCGTCGTCACCGTGGCGCTCTTGGGTTGGTGGTCAACCCGAGGCGGCGCCGCCAAGGCGAACAAAATTGGCAAAGCGCTCATCAGCCTCGTGCTCCTCTTGGCCGCCTTCGCCGTGGTGACGCGGTTGTAAACGAAATTCCAAATTCCGCGCACCCAATGCGTACCAATTTTGCAGGCTCCAGTTTTCAATTGCGAATGAATGGCGCATATTCCAACGTTGAAACATTCAGTCATGCACCATTATTAGGACTGACGCGCTTGGTGTCATTCCGGCCCCGGAGCCGGAATCCAGGCCAATCAATGCGCGAGATCCTGGACGCGTCCGTAAGTCCTAAATATTGCAAAATTCAAAATTCGTAATTCAAAATTTGTCAGCGTTGGAGTGGGGAATTTTGCGGTATGTACACCGAAATCACCGCCAATAAGCGCAAGACGTGGCTTTTGATCGCCATCTTTGTCGGCGTGGTGCTGGTGGCCGGCTACGCGTTCGGCAAGTGGAGCGGCAGCGGCTCCGGCGGTCTGGGGATCGCGGCCATCCTGGCGACGGTCATGGCGCTCGTGTCGTACTACCGCGGCGACAAAATCGCGCTGGCCGTGGCGCGGGCCCAGCCGCTCCAGCGCGAGGACAACCCCTACCTCTACCGGATGTTGGAAAACCTCACTATCGCGGCCGGGCTGCCGATGCCCAAGGTGCACCTGATCCACGATCCGGCGATTAATGCCTTTGCCACCGGCCGCGACCCGAAGCACGCCTCCGTGGCGGTCACCACCGGCGCGATCGAACGGCTGGAAAATGAAGAGCTGGAAGGCGTGCTCGCCCACGAACTCTCCCACATCGGCAACTACGACATCCGGCTGATGACCGTGGTGATCGTGCTGGTGGGACTCGTAACGCTGTTGTCCGATTGGTTTTTCCGCGCGCGGTTTTACGGCGGCAGCCGCGAGCGCAACAACCGCGGCAACGGAGCGGCCGTCCTGGCGCTGGTCGGCCTGATTTTTCTCATCCTCGCTCCCATCATCGGCAAACTGATCCAGCTCGCCGTCTCGCGGCGCCGGGAGTTTCTCGCTGACGCTTCCGGGTCGCTGTTGACCCGCTACCCCGAGGGGTTAGCGCGGGCGCTGGAAAAAATCGCGGCGACTAACGCCGGCCCGATGCGTCACGCGCACGAGGCCACCGCCCACCTCTACATCAGCTCGCCGTTCGGCCAAGCCGGCAAACGCATCGCGCGCCTGTTCTCCACCCATCCGCCCGTGGAAGAACGGGTCAAGGCCTTGCGGGAAATGGCGTAGGGACCTCTGCAAAAGTCGCTTTCGTAGCGAGAGTTCCAAATTTCGAAGCGAAAAATCGGAAATGCGACGATGTTTATCTGCAAGATAAGCGGAGGAGCAGTTGCGATTTTGCAGCCGAAATTTGGAATTCGCAGCAGAAATGGAGTTTTGCAG
>CAYJVS010000056.1:0-6910 GCA_964373635.1 uncultured Gammaproteobacteria bacterium | reverse complement strand
CCCTCTTCCTCTTCGTCCCCCTCGCCAGTCCCGCTGAAGCGGGACAGCCTCTCCCACCAAGGGAGAGGGATTATAAGGAAGATCCGCGTGTGGATCCGCGTCCTAGATCAGCGTGCAGATCCGCGTAGCGGTTGTTCTGGTCGTCAAGGGCAATTCCCCGCTTTCCGCCAACCCGCGGCGAGCGCCTCGGCTTCCGTGCAAAACCACCGTTCGCCGCGCGCCGCGTCAATCGCCGTTTTCTCGTACGAACCGCACCCCGGGAGGTGGTAAATTTTTTCACCCTTGGCGTTGATGTTGCCCTTGATCGCGCAGCCGTCAACTGGTTCAACCGACTCCGATTCCTCATACCGTAAATTCCCACGATCGGAGGAATTTACGGTATCGGTGGTCTTGGGCGGGGAGGGCAGGGGGCAGCCGGCCCAGAGCCCGCGGCGTTTGGCTTTGGCCTCGGCGGCCGCGGCGCGCAAGGCGTCGCGGTGGCGGACGTCCGGCGGGTAGGTCACCGCGCGGGCAAAACCGCCGGCCACGAGTTGTACATTCACGAACGTCTCGCCGGCATGGACGTACCGCAAGAGCCGGCCGTAACGGTCGGTATCCGACACGTCGCGCTCCAGGCGCACCGGTTGGCCGAGCACCAGCCGAGCGTTGGCCGCCTTCGCTTCGGCCGCGAAACATTCGTCCCGGCTTGCCTCTGGCGCGTCAATGCCGATGTAGCGGACCTTGCGGCCGTCCTGCAGTTCAATCGTGTCGCCGTCAATCACGCGCGCCACCACCAGTCGCGCTTCCGGGACGGTTGCCGCAACCGTTGGCCGCGGCGAGAAGGCCGGAGCGGGTGTGGTGACGCGGTCTGGTGACGGGGGCAGCGCTGGAGGCGGCGGCATCCTCTGGGCCATCAGTAGGCCAACCGCGATTCCGGCGCTAAAGAGAAAAACGTCTCGGACGTACTTCACGGCAGGTGGGGAAATTAAGGGCGCGGTATTCCGGGATCGGAGAGTGAAAAAAGCCGTTCCACCCGGTCGGGGAGAACGGCGTGAAAACGGGCGCGGGGGCGAGCTGGCGGCGGCTCAACCTTTTGTCGCCGTCACTGCCGTGACCACGGCCAGTTCGATGCTCACGGGGCGTGCCGCGGCAATAATTTCGCTCAACGCGGTTGGCCGTTGCTTGCAATCCGTGGTCTGGCAGCAGATGGTCCAGGCGCCGTTTTCGTGATGGCGCGTCGCAAAGCTTACCACGCCCTGTCGTTTGCCGTAGCGGCGTTCGAGTTGCTGGCAAAGTGCAGCAATCTCTGGCGGAGTCGCGGGAGCAAGGTACATTGTTCCTCCAAAAGTAACGGGTGGAACGCCGGGCACGTTTTCCGTCAGGAGCCGTTCGCTTCCGTCGTTGGTCGGGTGCCCTTGAATTCGTGCTGGTAGATTTCCAAAAGGGCGATGAGGATGCTTAAGACAATCGGGCCGACGAGAAATCCAATGACGCCGAAGACCTGCAAGCCGCCGAGCACCGCGAGCAGCACCAAAAGCGGGTTGATCTTCGCGCGTCCGCCGATGAATTTCGGATTGAGGAAGTTGTCAATCAGCCCGACGACGAGCACTCCCCAGATGGTTAGGCCGAGCGCCGCTCCGGTGTGGTCGTTGATCAGGAGAAAGGCGATGGCCGGGACAAACGTGATCGCCACGCCGGCAAACGGGACAATCGCCGCCAGCACCGTAACCAGCCCCCACAGCACCGCGCCGGGCACGCCAAAGACCGCAAAGCCAATCCACGTCAGGACGCCTTTGATCAGCGCGACTAAGAGCGTCCCCTGAATCACGGTGGTCACCATCGTTTTGACCCGCAGCATGATTTTCCGGTCGTCGGCATCGGGCAGCGGGCTGAGCCGGCTTAAGACGGCGGGCAGGTGTTCGCCGTCTTTGAGGAAGTAGTAGAGGGCCAAGAGGAACACCACCAGGTGGATGAGCGTGCCGGCGATGCCGGAGATGACGGTGCGGATGTGGCGGATGAAAAACGTCGCGAGCTGCCGCAGGTATTCGTCCAGCGTCGCCACGTCCAGCGTCCACGTCGGCGCCAGGTCGCCGAGGAACGCTTTGGGCATTGCCGTCAGCTGTTCCAAATACCGTTTCACTTGGTTTTGTTGCGACAGCCAGCGCAGCAATTCTTGCGCTTGGAGCAAGGCGGTGGCGGTGACCGCGGCGAGCGGCAGAAGGATCCCCAACAGCACAATCACCAGCGATAAGCCGGCCGCAAACGCCGGAAGGCCGAAGAATTTCTTCAGCCGCCGATGGATGGGCCAAAAAATGACCGCCAATGTTCCGGCAAAGACCAGCGGGGTCAGGTACGGGCGAAAAATCCGGTAGATGATGGCCACCACGATCACCAGCAGACCGACCAGGAAGTACGTCTGCAGCGCGGGCGCGTTGCCTTTGGGGGTTATCGGGGACATGTCTTTAGCGTACCGAGGATGGGCCCGTTTGGCAAGGAGGCCCTGTCAAGCGGTCCCTGTCAAACAATTAAACCAGGTAACCGAAACGGGGGGGGCTTGACAGGTTCAGCAGACGTGCTAGACTCGGTTGTCATGGCGTTTGGTTGGCTCTTTCCCCGCAACCCAATTTCGAAAGGATGGTGCGATGAACCTTCCGTGGTTGACGCCCCTGCAGGAGGCGACTCGTGAGGCGCGACAGAAAGCTAACGCCGCCATGTCGCGAGTGCGGATGTTGGGGCAGGTGTTTCAGTGCGTTGATCCGCGGTGCAGCCGGCCAGTCTATGGAGACGTGCCGTACAAGTCTCATCGCGTGTTGGGCGGCTCCGTTGACGAACGGAACTCCGCTGCCGTCGTCAACCGGCTGCGTCGCGATGCCGCGCTCGCCTGCCGGTGGAACAAACGGCAGCTGGTGATCTGCGAAACGCATACCGACTGCAAGTACCGTGAGCTTTACGGTCTGACGGAGGAGGACGTTTGGGCCAATTTCCAGCGGTCTTGCGTTGGCCTGCCCCACACGGTGCTGGTGTGGGTTTCCCGGGACGTGGATACGGGAACCATCACCATCCACGGGACCCGCGGGCGGAGCGTGCCGACGGCGGCGTGGGAGAAAATGGCGGTCTCAAGCATCAACGACCGGGCCCTTTGGCACCTTCTGGGTCAAGCCGGTTTTTCCGGTAACGATTTGCTGCACGATCTTGCCCACTGCCTTCGCGGCAACTTAGGTCGTTCTCGTCAGGTGGTCCAAGTCCCCGATCGCGTCGGCATCGTGGTCGGTTCCGGCTTCGCGGGTACCCCGTCGCATTTCGGAATCTCCGATCGCGTCGAGCGGCTTTCCGATGCCCTGCAGCTTGCCATGCGGGTGCTCCGTGAGAAGCAGGGAAGCGTGCCGTACGTGGCCGTGGTCATCCCGCGGCATCCGCAGCGCATTCGGACCAAAGCGCAAGCGTACGCCACTGCCCTTGCGGAGCTCAAAGTCGGCGTCACACGGGAACTCCAGCAGCTGCGCGTACGCTGTCCCGTCCTCACGTTCTTTGCCACCAAGTGCACCGGGGATCTGCATCTGGCCAAAATCTGACGTCCCCGTTTCGTCTGGCGGTGCTTCGCGCACCGCCGTTTTTTATTGTGCCGTTTTGGGAGTAACCGCTCACCAGGAATACACTTCCCCCTCACCCAACCCTCTCCCACCGAGGGAGAGGGCGTGCAATTACCCAATCACCATCGCGTCGCCGTAGGAGTAGAAGCGGTAGCGCTTTCGGATCGCTTCACGGTAGGCGCGCAGGATCAGCTCGCGCCCCGCGAAGGCGCACACCAGGAGGAATAAGCTTGAGCGCGGCAGGTGGAAGTTGGTGATCAAGGAATCGACGACCTGGAACCGGAAGCCGGGGGTGATGAAGAGGTCAGTTTCTCCTCGCTCAGGCACCACCCGGCCGCCGTGGCCGCGCGCGACGTGCTCAAGCGTCCTCGCCACGGTCGTGCCAACGGCAACGACGCGGCCACCCGCGGCTTTGGTTTTGGCCAGCGCGGCCGCGGTGGACGGTGGAATGGCAAAACGCTCCGGGTGCAACCGGCCGGTGGCGAGCTGTTGGGCGCGCAACGGCTGAAACGTTCCCCGCCCGACGTGCAAGGTTACCGCTGCCGTCGTCAGACCGCGGCGGCGGATTTTTTGCCGCAGCGCGGGCGTGAAGTGCAGTCCCGCCGTGGGGGCGGCCACCGCGCCGGTTTTTCGGGCGAAGATCGTTTGGTAATCGCGGCGGTCCGCTGGCGTATCAGCACGATGGAGGTAGGGCGGCAGGGGCACGTGGCCGACCCGGGCCAAAATTTCATCCCGTGGGCCGTCAGCCGCCAATTTGAGCGTCGCTTGGCCCTCGGATTTTTTCGCGGTAATCGTCGCGGACAGCCGTGGTGATACGGTCAGGGTTTCGCCAACGCGGCATTTGTTTGCTGGTTTGAGTAACGCTTCCCATTGTCCGGGGGATACCTCGCGGTGGAGTAAAATTTCCACCGCGCCGCCGCTGGCTCGTTGCGCCCGCAGACGCGCCCAGATAACCTTGGTGTTGTTGACCACCAACAGGTCGCTTGGTTTCAGCAGCCGCGGCAAATCCGAAAAACGCCGATGCGAAATCGTTCGGGTCAGTCGCTCCACCACCAGCAGCCGGCAGGCGTCGCGTTGCGGCAGCGGATGCGTCGCGATCAACGCCGGCGGCAGAGCGTAGTCGTAATCGTTGAGGTTCAGCCGTTCCGATTTCATGGCAACAGGCTCATGGTAGGGGAGTCGGCTTGCGCTGTCAAAGCGAACGCGGTGGATTTTTTTCCGATGTTGTGCTATTCTGGTCTTTGCCCATCGGCATTTTTTGTTTACCTCATTATGGACGCATCCCGGCTCCGTAACATCGCCATCATTGCCCACGTGGATCACGGAAAAACCACGCTGGTTGACGCGTTGATTCGGCAGTCGGAAACCAAGCTGGCCGGCGAAATGGCGTCGCGCGAGCGGATTTTGGATTCCAATGATTTGGAGCGCGAGCGCGGCATCACCATTTTTTCCAAGAATGCCGCGGTGCTTTGGCGCGGGGTGAAAATCAACATCATTGACACCCCGGGCCACGCGGATTTCGGGGGCGAAGTGGAGCGGGTGCTGCAGCTGGCGGACGGCGCGCTCTTGGTGATTGATGCCCAGGACGGACCAATGCCGCAGACCTTGTTCGTGCTCAAAAAAGCCCTGACATTGGGGCTGCGGGTGATTGTGGTCATCAATAAAATTGACCGGCCCACGGCGCGCGCGGCGTGGGCGGTTGAACGCGTGGGCGACTTATTTTTGGAGCTGGGCGCGACGAGTGAACAGCTGGATTTTTCGGTGGTGTACGCCTCGGCCCTGCAGGGGAAAGCCGGACTCACCCCGGACCTGGCAAAAATGACCGGCGTGACCCCGCTGTTTGCGACGATCGTTGAAAAAGTTCCACCGCCGCGGGTGCGCGCCGACCAACCGCTCCAGCTGCCGGTGGTGGCGCTGGCCTACGACAATTATGTGGGGAAAATTGCCATCGGCCGGTTAACCCAGGGTCACGTGGCCGTCGGCACCCCGATCGTACACTGCCGCCGCGACGGGAGCCGCGTGCCGGCAAAAATTACCGTCTTGATGACCTTTGACGGTTTGCAGCGCGTCCCCACGCCCCAAGCGATTTCCGGCGATATCGTGGCGATTGCCGGGTTGCCGGACGTCACCATCGGCGACACGATTACCGATCCCGAACGGCCGCAACCGGCGCCGCCGCTGGAAATTGAGCTCCCGACCGTTAAGATGCACCTGCTCGTTAACACCTCGCCGTTCGCGGGGAAAGAAGGCCAGTATGGCACATCGCGCAACCTGCGCGAGCGGCTACAGCGCGAACTGGACACCGACATCGCGCTGCGAGTGGAGGCCACGGCCTCGGCGGATACCTTCGAGGTGGCCGGGCGCGGCGAACTGCACTTGGCGATTCTCATCGAAAAAATGCGGCGCGAGGACTACGAATTTGCCGTATCGCGGCCCGAGGTGATTTTGCGCCAGGTGGGGGGCGTGACCCAGGCCCCGTTTGAGCAGCTGTTTTTGGAAGTGCCGGAGCCGTATGTCGGGGCGGTGATTGAGAAAATGGGCCGGCGCAAGGGCGAGCTGAAAGACATGCGCGTGGACAACGGTCACGCCCGGCTGGAATTTCTTATCCCCACGCACGGGCTGTTCGGCTACCGCAATGAGCTGCTCACCGACACCAAGGGAACCGGCGTGATGAATACCCTGTTTGCCGGTTACTTTCCTTCCCCGGGCGTCATTACCGGCAACCCGCACGGGTCGCTGATCGCGTCGGAGTCCGGGATTTCCAATTCCTACGGCATGATCAATGCGCAAGGCCGCGGACAGCTGTTCATTGCTCCCGGCGTACCGGTCTATGCCGGCCAAATCGTGGGGCAAAACGCCAGAGACGTTGATCTGGAGGTCAACGTCTGCAAAGCCAAGCGTTTGTCTAACATGCGCTCCAAGGGCGAGGGCGTGTCGGAAAAATTGGACGAACCGCGCGTGTTGACGCTGGAAGAAGCGTTGGAATATATCGGCGATGACGAGCTGGTGGAAGTTACTCCCAAGAATATCCGTCTGCGCAAGCGGCTGTTGTCCAGCCTTGACCGCGCGCGGGAGAAAAAAAAGTTGCAGATGGCAGAGTAGCGCTTGGCGCACGGCGCCATTGCCCCCTCTTGAGGCAAGAGGGGGGGGCGCGCGGGGGAGTTTGTTGGGGTATACATCGCAACCCCGCCTATCTTCCGAAGATACTTCCGTATCCACCCCCTCTAACTCCCCCTTGAGTGCTTCGCACTCAACCTCCTCTAACTCCTCCTGATACCGGGTATCTACCCCCTCTAACTCCCCCTTCGAAAGGGGGAGAACGCTTCGTAAGGAGGAGAACC
>CAYJVS010000055.1:0-6964 GCA_964373635.1 uncultured Gammaproteobacteria bacterium | reverse complement strand
GGCTTGTCCATACATAACCTTTTCAATTTCATCTCATCTTCACGCCATCCGCGCCTCAAAAAATCTTCATCATCGCTTGGCTATGCGGCAGATTTTTATGCGGCGCATCTGACGCGAATTTGAGCGAACTTGAGCAACGTTATGTATTTCCCAGCCCTAACCGTGTTGGAGCGACTGGTGGGCGCTACTTTCGACGTGGCCAACCATACCCGCCACCTCGCCCACCACGGGCTTGGACCCAGCGACCCACCAAAACGCCGCCATCGGCACGTCACATTTTTAAACGCGCTCATCGAGCGCGTGATCAACCAACTGGAATCCTAACCCTTTACGTGCTCGGCGCGACACAACCACCGTGACCAACTGGTTGGGGTCACACCTTGTTGCAATTCCGTTCGCGCGCTATACTGCGTTCACCCACCTGCGGTCGAGGGTGGGACACAAGCATTGAGATAAACTATACGCACCATATGCCCACCTACACCATGACCTGCACCTGCGGCGACACCATGCCCATGGACGCGCCCGACCGCAACGCGGCGGTCGCCAAATTTAAGGCGATGATGACGACGGACATGGTCGCCGGACACATGAAAGAAAAGCACCCAGGCGAACCAGTGCCGCCGGTCAGCCAAGTCCACGCGATGATTGAAACCCAGGTTCAACCGCTGACGTAACGCCCCCGTGGCGCAACGATAACGAGCGCGGGCAACCGCGCTCTTTGCTGCCGGTAAAACGGAAACCGAGCGCCCTATCGCATCCACGTCATCCGAGTCATCCGGCGGGCAGTCCGCGGCATGCGTAATGAAGACGCAACCAACCGGTGTCATTTTGCTCGATCGAGGAAAAATGACACCGGTTGGTTTTGACCGGTTACGGGATCAACTGCGCTTGGGTACTCTTACCCGATCAATTTGAAGGGAACTTTGTGTGTGTTGCCACGCCCGTCAATTCTTGCTAGAGTAAAACTCCCGTTCGCGGATGGTCCGCGGACGGTCGCCCGCGGCACGCGTGGGCCTGCTCTCTACAATTTCAAAGACATAGGAAGGTCTAACCACCCAGCCAAAAAACTCAAGGAGGTAACTGATGCAAGACAATGTTCTGGTCGTGGGCGGCGGTGGGCGCGAACACGCGATCGTGCAAGCGCTCAACCACAGCCCGCTCGTGGGCAAGCTCTACTGCGCGCCGGGCAACGCCGGCATCGCGCGGCACGCCGAGCGCGTTCCGATCAAGACTGACGACATCAGCGAACTGCTGAAGTTCGCCTGCCAGCACGACATCGGCCTCACCGTCGTTGGTCCGGAAGCGCCGCTGGTCAACGGCATCGTGGATCAGTTCCACGCGGCGGGTCAACGTATCTTTGGCCCCACGGCCAAAGCCGCCCGGCTGGTGGAAGGCAGCAAAGTCCGGTGCAAACAGTTCTTGATGAAGCACAACATTCCCACCGCGGCCTTTCGCTGCTTCCGGAACCCCGCCAGCGCCAAAGATTACGTCCAAAAGCACGGCGCGCCGATCGTGGTCAAGGCCGACGGCCTGTGCGCCGGCAAAGGGGTGGTCGTGGCGCGGACCGTCGAAGAAGCCCAGAACGCCATTCACCAGATGATGGTGGAACTGATCCACGGCCCTGCTGGGGCCGCGGTGGTGGTTGAAGATTGCCTCAAAGGCATCGAGGCTTCCTACACCGTGATCACCGACGGCACGCACGTCGTCCCCCTGGTCACCGCCCGCGACTACAAGACGATCTTTGATCACGATCGCGGACCGATGACTGGCGGCATGGGCGGGTATTCGCCCAACGACCGCATCACGCCCCAGCTTGAACGGCAGATCTTGGATTCAATCGTCTACCCGACGGTGGACAAGCTCGCCAATCTTCCCTACACCGGCGTGCTGTACTTTGGCCTGATGCTGACGGCTGACGGCCCCAAGGTCCTGGAGATCAACTGCCGACTCGGCGATCCTGAAACGCAGGTGATTCTGCCGCGCCTGCAGTCGGACTTCTTTGAGCTGATTGACGCTGCCGCCACCACCGACGGCGGGCTCACTCAAGTCACTCCGGCCTGGCGTACCGACGCCGCCGTCTGCGTGGTGTTGGCAGCGGCGGGCTACCCGGGCAAACCTCGCCCCGGCGACGTCATCTCGGGCGTTGAGACGCTTGAACGCCTCGGCGACGAAACCGGCGATCTGTTTGTCTACCATGCCGGCACCGCCAGAGATTCCAAGGGCAATCTGGTGACCGCCGGCGGCCGAGTGCTGGCGATCACGGCGCTGGACAAAACCATTGCCGATGCCCGCGACCGCGTCTACGCGGTGATTGAACAATGCAATGTCGGTTTCGCCGGCATGCAGTACCGCGACGACATCGCCGCGGGCGTGAGCTAACCCCGCGCTTCAGTTCGCCCAATCCCCCCGCACATTCCTCACGCGGTAGGCTTCCCCCCGTCTACCGCGTTTTTATTTTTCGCCATTAGTCACGATCGTGACTAATGGCGAAAAATTGCAATGATGGTTATGAAGGTATGATTGAATACGGGGGCCTTGCCAAAACTTTCACGCCTGCTACCATAAGCACTACCCGCGGGGATTTAACCCTGGGGAAATATTATATTCGCCCTATGCCGCGATGCAATCTCCGAAAGGCCATGCCGTTTTTCCTCGTCGGCGTTGCCGCCGTGACGCTGATGGGCTGCCAGCGGCAACTGACCAACACCAACAAGGCCGCGCCCAGCCCCAGTCCCAGCCCGATGGTCAAAGCCGACGTGCTGGACGCGGTGGATACGGCCAAAAGCGACGTGGCGTTTGACTTCACCTCAAAATTCCACAACGGCAGCGGACGATTCTCCCGCTTCATCGCCGAGGGGAGCTTCAACCGCACTGACCCAACCCAACTCCAGCTGACCCTGACCATGGACACCAGTTCCATTGCCACGGGCATCGCGGTGCGCGACACCCACCTCAAATCCAAGGATTTCTTCGCTGTTGAGCAGTACCCCACGCTCACCTACCGCGTGACCGAAGCGAAATTTTCCGCGGACGGCAAGCAGTTTAACGTCACCGGCGATCTCACCATCCGCGGAAAAACCTTGCCCGTCACCGCGCCGGTCTCAATTCTGGAAAACCCTGACGGATCGGTAACCCTCAAAGGCAGCCTAACGATCAACCGCCGCGAGTGGGGGTCGTTCAAATACGACGAATCCAGCCCCATCAACCCGGTCGGCGACCAGATCCCCATCCACCTTTCCATCGTCTTTGCCAATGAACCATGACCCCGCGGTATTGCCCGCGTGCGCCAACCGCATGGCGCGGGTAACCAATTCAACGGGCGGCCCGGCGCCGCTCGTTGTTTTTATTTCCCTCGTCCTCGCGTATAATGCAGACGTATGATAAAACCGCTGCCCCGCTCACGGAATAACCCCGCGCTTGACCACAGCGAAGCGCACCACCAGCAGGCCGGCGGGAAATACCTGGCGGACTTGATCTTGGGCGCGAATGACGGTTTGGTCACCACCTTTGCCGTCGTCGCCGGCGCCAGCGGCGCAAAGCTCCCCGCGTTTGTGATGGTGGTACTGGGCTTGGCAAGCCTGCTGGCCGACGGGCTCTCGATGGGCCTGGGCAACTACCTCGGTCAAAAATCCGAGGTAGACTACCAACGCCGCCAGCGCCAGCGCGAGGAAGACGAGGTAGAGCGGCTGCCCGAGGTTGAGACGGAAGAAGTTGCCACGGTCTTTCGCGCCTGGGGCTTTCAAGGCCAACTGCTG
This sequence comes from uncultured Gammaproteobacteria bacterium, assembly GCA_964373635.1. GTDB lineage: Bacteria > Patescibacteriota > Patescibacteriia > Buchananbacterales > GWA2-38-13 > VMFR01. Next base: position 3,206 of record CAYJVS010000055.1, on the reverse strand, counting down.
GATGACGCCACGCGCGTTATCACTGCCGAACCCAAACGCTGGGTTGACTTCATGATGCGCGAGGAACTCAACATTATTGAGCACCACCCCGCCAGCCCCACCAAACGGGGTATGGCGACGTTTTTGTCGTTTGTAACCATCGGCCTGCTGCCGCTGGTGCCGTTTCTCGCGGGGTTCTCCGGCCAAACCGCGGTGGCTGGTTCAGTCGCACTGACCGCGGGGGCACTATTCAGCGTGGGCGCGGCGCGCGGCTTGATTACCGTGCAACGCTGGCACCGCGGTGGCCTGCAAATGCTGTTGGTCGGCGGCATTGCCGCAGCCGTCGCGTATGCGGTCGGTTTTGCGGTGCAACGACTCGTGGTTTAACGCACCGCCGCTTGTGGGGTGAGCACGCGATACGGGAGGCTGCGAATGGTTTCCGACGTTGCGCCTAAGCCCAGCTGGCGCATCAACGCATAAGCGACCTCGCCGTTCGCCAAATAGTACCGCTTGCCGTCGGCCGGATTAACGTACCAGGCTTCGCCGTTCGCCTGGACTTGCAGGAGGATCTGTCCGCGGAGCCGCGACTGCAACTTCCGATCAACCGGCAACCGTCCCGGCCCCAGCGGATTGCTGCCCCGTTTGATTTCTTCCCCATCCAATAGGCCGTCGCCGTCGGTGTCGGAACGGACCGGATCCGTCCCGAGTCCAATCTCCATCGCATCGGGCACGCCGTCGCGGTCGCCGTCCGGCAACGTCGTTCCCGCGGGTATGGCCGCCGGCAGTTTGACTAAATTATCGTTGGTGATGCCCAGGCCCAGCCGGCGCATCAGCTCGTAAGCGGTCGGGCCGTCGCGCAAGTAGTACCGCGCGCCAGAAAGCGGGTGCACATAGTAGGCGCGGCCTTTGTCCTGTACGTCAAGCAGAATTTTTCCGGCCACGCGGGCCAGCAACGCCCGCGATGGCGGCGACTTCGGGGCGGCGTGGAAAGGATCGTGACCGGCCGCCAGTTCCCGCGCGTCGCTGAAACCATCGCCATCGGTGTCGGCGGCAAACGCATCCGTGCCCTGCCGAAATTCCTCAAGGTTAGACAGGGAATCGCCGTCGGTATCCAGCCCCGCCAAAAGTTCGCGATCGGCAACACGAACCGGCGCGCCGATCGTACTGTCGGTGAACGCCGCTTCGGTCACGACCTCGGCGCGATCGGGCAAAAGTCTTAGCGCCCGCGCCACCTCCAGATCAGGAATTAACCGCCGCTCGCCGCTGGAAAACAACAAAAACAGCTCGTCGCCGTGGCGGACAAACCGCGCGCGCGGCATTGGCTCAAGGATCGGCGGCTCCCCGCCCGCGGCCAGCGGCGCTGCATCAGCGGCGGAAATCTCCGTTGGATTCACCACCACCCCGGTGGAAACATTCCCCGCGCGATCCAAGGTGAAAAGCGTATAAAATGTGACCGCGGCGGGCGCGGCATCGGTAAAGGTCCGCTCCCGGCCTTCATAAACCATCGCGCCATCGGTTGGCGACAGAGGAACCGCGCCGGATTTTTTTACCACCCGGGTCTTGGCCCATTCAGGCGAGTCGGGATTTTTCCAGGTCAGGACAATGCTCCCCTCCTCTTGACGGGCGCTGGCATTGCTGACCGGCGGTGGCGGGGTCTCGTGCACTGGGGCGGAATATCCGCCGCCGCCCCCACCCCCACCGCCTCCCCCGCCGCCTGCCGAGGGTGGCGGGGCGGGAGCAGGTTCGGGTGGCGGCGGCACCGTGAGCGAAAAGCTGGCATTTTCCACCGCGGTCAAAATATCTTGTCCACCCAGGGCAGCGACGTTGGTATCGGTGGTAAGGCCAGGAGTAAAATCCATCGCCAGCGCTGCCGTGCCGGCGGCTTTCACGCTGAACCGGATCGTGGCGATGGTCTGGGGCGTGGTGTTGCTGAAGGTCGTGCCGCCTTCAACCACTTGGGAAAAACTGATGCGACCGGCGGCGATATCCACCATATTAACCACCGTCAAGGGCAGCACATTGCCCGGCGCAATCTGCACGCCATCGGTGGTGGCGTCTTCATCTTGGATCTCAAGTAACGCGGGGTCATACGTGAGAAAGCGCACGTCAACGCCATCCACGGGGGTACCGAAGGTGTTCAGTTGGAGCTCCATGGAAAAGGTGCTGCCAACCGGGTACGAACCAGTGCCGGGGGAAAGCGCGATGGTTGCCCGCGGCGCCTCATCGGCCGCTCCCGGCAGCGCGAAAAACGCCACTGCCGCCACGAATGATAAGTGACAGACCTTAAATAGACCACGATGAGTGAAAGACTTGGGCATAAAAATAAGACCGTATTTTACCATACTTCTTTTATTTAGTCAATGATTGTAACCAAAAATAAAAAAATATCCTTGGTACGACCGTCAAAATACGGTGATTTTTGGCTTATTCTAGAGAATCAGGCAACATTACCTTATGTCGAACAACCACTACCAATCCATCGTGGAGAAGTCCAGCAATAATGGCGCGAAGTTTTGACAACGGAATCTGGAACTCACGCGCGATGGTTGGCAACGCCGCCCGCACCCGGCGAGTCAGGAGCTTCATGATCTGCCCGCGGTAATAGCGCCGTGAACCAACAAACGTCCCGGACTTCGCTCCCCGCGATTTGACGCCGGTCACGCGGCTGGTGGCTACTAACCGCCCGTAGTCCATCAAGGCGTTGTGCCACTCGCGGGCGCGGCCGAGCGGCAGCACCTGGCGCGCGATGGTTTCCAGCTGCCGAGGGCCAATGTGGTGCGGCAAACCGAGTTCGTGAATCAAAACGCGGCGGACATTGGTGTCCATGCAAACATCGTCGGCGTTATGCGCGAAGATGGCAAGGGCGCGCGCCGTGTAGGGCCCGATCGCCGGCAGCGCTTCCAACCGCGTAACTTCGGCCGGCAGCCGACCGTCGTGCCGAATAATCACCTCACGCGCGCACTCCCGCAGCAAAAGTGCCCGGCGGTTGTATCCCAGCCCTGACCACAGCCGCAAAAGCTCGGCCGTATTGGCCTTCGCGAGCGTCATAAGCGTTGGATAGCGGCGCAGAAATTCGCGGTACTTCGGCTCAACCCGGGCAACCTGGGTTTGCTGCAACATCACCTCGGCCACCAGCACCCGGTATGGCGTCGGCTGGCGGCGCCACGGGAAATCGGGACAACCGTGCCGTTGGTGCCAGGCAAAGATCCGGCGCTGAAACTGGCGGA
>CAYJVS010000054.1:0-7004 GCA_964373635.1 uncultured Gammaproteobacteria bacterium | reverse complement strand
AGAAACCCGCCGGACTTGCCAAAAATGGCTCATCCAGGATAGAATTGCAACGATACGCGCAAACCAGCGCGCGGGAAATTTTTGAACGTCCATTCGCCTTTGTGGATCACGCCAGTCGAAAACTCCGGACTATCGTTTTGTTGGCCGGCGACATCGCGTTGCTGTACCTGTCGCTCGCGGTGACGCTGCAACTCCGCTACGGTTTCGCTCACGAGCCAAGCCTCTGGCACGGGCACCTGGCGCCGTTCACCGTGGTGTTCGCGTTGTGGCTGGTGGTGTTTGCGATTGGCGGGTTGTACGATCTGCGCGCCACCGGCAGCCGCGCCGAAGTGGCGTTCCAACTCCTCGGGTCGCTCGCCGTTGCCGGGGTGATTGCCGCCACGTTCTTTTACCTCGGCAGCGAGAGGCTGTTTACCCTGCGGCCCCAGCGGGTGTTAGTCATTGAGCTGGGCGTGGCGTTTGCCCTCCTGTTTGCCTGGCGCAGCCTGGTGGTTTGGGCCTTGCGCTCGCCGCGTCTCGCGCGCCGCGTCTTAATCGTCGGCAGCCACGCCATTATTCCCGAGCTGATTTCAGAGCTGGTGAACAAACCCCAGCTGGGATTTCTGCCGGTCGCCTGGGTGCGGCCGCAAACGGGGAACGGTTCCGCTGGCTCCTCCGCCCTGACCGTCTACCCCCAATTGCGGGATCTGGCCGGCGTCTGCCGGCGCCATCACGTTGACTTGATTATCTCGGATATCAGCCCGCGCCATCATCCCACCCTGCTCCATGAACTGCTCGCCTGCCTGCCCCTGCGAGTGGATTGCTCCGACCTCTCGACGTTTTACGAACGCATCACCGGAAAAGTGCCGGTGGACGCGATTGAACAAGTGTGGTTTCTGGAAAACCTGCACGAGGGGACCAAGCGGGCGTACGAGTGGGCCAAGTGGTTGGCGGACGTCGTCTTGGCCACCGGGTTTTTAGTCATCACCCTGCCGTTTTTGCCGCTGCTGTACATCGCGGTTAAACTTGACAGCCGCGGGCCGTTTTTGTTCACCCAGACTCGCGTGGGTCAAGCCGGCAAAAAATTTTTGGCCATGAAAATCCGCACCATGGTGGTAAACGCCGAACTGAACGGGGCGCAATGGGCGAGCCGCGATGACCGGCGCGTCACGCGGGTCGGCGGTTGGCTGCGAAAGTTCCGGCTGGATGAAATTCCCCAGCTCTGGAACGTGCTGCGCGGCGAGATGAGCTTGATTGGCCCGCGGCCCGAGCGGCCCGAGTTCATCGCCCAACTGTCGCAAACCATTCCCTTCTACGAAGAGCGGCTCTTGGTCAAACCCGGGCTGACCGGCTGGGCGCAAGTCAATTTTCCCTACGGGGCGTCGGTGGAGGAGGCCCTGGAGAAACTCCAGTACGATTTGTTTTACATCAAACACCGGTCGCTGGGCGTGGACGTCAGCATTTTATTGCGCACGATTGGCACCATCTTGAGCCGCAGCGGACGCTGACGACCGGCCAACCACGGCGACGGCGGCCAAGGCAAACAACAACGGCTGCACCGGCTGGCGGTAGCGCGCGTGGGACAGCGGGCTGGAGAGCAAGGCAACCGCCGCCACCAGCGCCGCCAGGAGCCAACCGACGGCCCGCTGGGGTTTCGGCCCTCGTCGCGGGCCGACGGCGCCGGCCAGCGCCAATACGGTTAAGGCCAAATAAAACCCCGTGCCGACAAGATGCGCCCACGACGGCGCGTCAGTCGGGCGCAACGCCGCCGCGATACTTCCCCACTGCCGGCGCACCAGCGCCGTGGTGAGATCGAGGGGCCGGGCCCGGCTGGAAAATCCGCTGGCTTCGGCCACGTCCCGCCAACCGGACTGGAGAAAAAAAGGCGCGATCTTGACCAGATAGACGGGGAGGTAGGACCGCCACTCCTGCCGCAAAATCTCGCGCGCCCGCCGCCCCATAAAGGCATCGCGGCTGGCCACGTCGTTGGTCCGCGCCTCCATTTCGGCGATCAGCCGGCCCCGCGCCGCGGGCGGGCTGATGCCTTCACGCAGCGCCAGCGCGTGGTTGGCATGGTACAACAGGAGCACGAAATTCGGCAGCGTGCTCAATTTCCAAACCCCGAGGGCGCGGCCGTTCCGCGCCACCCACGGCGCGAGCATGCTCCCGACAATCACGGCGAGGGCCAAGCCGGCGGCCGTCAAGCGCCAGCCCGCCCGGCTCCGGCAGGCGGCAAAAATCCACCACGCGGTCAGCAGGCCGACAACATAGAGACCGACCGATCGAACGTAGACCGACAGCCCGAAAACGACGGCGCTGCCGACGAGCCACCGAACCGACTGCCGGCGTAAAGCGCGCAGGTACCAATGTAAGCCGAGCATCAGGAGGAAAACAAACAAGGTGTCGGACATCAAGAGGTTAGCCTGATACACCGTGAACGGTTCAACGCCGTACCCGAGCGCCGCCCAGAACGCCAGACGGCGATCCCAGGCTTCCGCCACGAGCTGGAATAAGATCACCACCGTCATCAGCGACAGCGCGTGCTGCAAAGCGACGGTGAACCACGACGCGGCGACGGCCGCGGTCGCGACGGCCAGAAAGAGCGGATACCCGGGGAGGTGCAACATCGTCGGCGGCGGCGGGGAGCCCGGCTGCTCGGAGAAAATCCCGTAGGTTTTCAGGTTGAACGCCGCGGTCAGGTACAGCGACGAATCGTTGGAACGTAAAAACGCCGCCTCGCCCTGGGCGGCAAAAACGCTCATCAACACCAACCGCGCCAGGATCGCGGCCGTCAAGGCCAGCGCGAGGGGATTTCCGCGGTAAAAATCCCGTGTGGCTCTCGTCACCGTCAGCATAACCCCTGGACTAAAGATCCGCGTGCGGATGCGCGGAAACGTCATCCGCGTGGAGATCCGCGCTTGCGCGGGCGAGACAGATCCCTGCCTGTCGGCAGACAGACGCGTTTGAATCCGCGTATTCCTTACCACAGATGCCGGCGCATAGAACGCCACCATGGCCAGGCGGAGCGGGCGGCGGTTCGGTCCGCCGTGGGGGTAGCCGGTGGCTTCCGGTAGTGCACGGGGACTTCAGCGATTTTCAGACCGCGCTGGGCCGCCGCCGCCAGAAACGGCAGCGCACCGGCGTCGGACGCCAACGGCAGCCCTTCAAGCGGCAACGCGGCCGCGTCAACTCTCCGCAGCGCGAACGCGCCGCACGCCGCATCCGTTACCCGCTGGCCAATCACGAAGGAAAAAATCCCTGACCCAAAACGGTGGCCGAGGAAGCGCCGCCGCGGCAAAGCCGACGGGTACACCAGCCGCGAGCCGACGACCATATCGGCGTTGGCCTCGGCAATCACGCGGTAAAATTTTTCCAGCACCTCGGGCGCGAGGCTGCCGTCGGCCGGCAACACCATGAGCAGCTCGCCGGCGGCCTGGGCCGCGCTCGCCCACCATCCCGCCGCGGGCGCAAAGGGACAAACGCGAAGAGCGCGCCGCGGGGATAACGGCGCAACCGCCGCGACGGCCGCCGCGTGCAGGTCGGCGCGGTCGGCGGGCACGGCCAGAATAATCTCGGTCCGGCTCCCAAGCGTCGGCAACCGTGAAACGAGCCGCGCTAACGCCCCAGACGGCCGCGTCACCGGCACGATCACGGACACCGGATAGCGCCGCATCGGCCTGGCAACGGCCGGACGCGCGATGAGATACTGGATCAGGCACAACCGCCGCAAAATCGGCAGCCGCGCGACCGTTCGGTTAATGACGTCGCCTGCCCCCCAGAACCGCTTAGGGCAGAGAAACGTGGACCCGCGGGAAACGACGTCAAAACCGGCTAACGCCACCAGCTGCGCGACCTCGTTCGCTGACAGCCAGTTGTGGAGCGGCTTGGGCTGGTTAAGGCCGAGGGCCGCGCCCAGGTGCAAGATCGGTTCCCACAGCCGGTTGTACTGGGTGATTAACACGCGGCTTGAGTCGTGGCACAGCACGCGGATATGCTCAAGCGCCGCTTGGATGTCGTCAAGATACCCTAAAAGATCCGAAGCGATGACGGCGTCAAACGTCTCCCGCGGGCCGGCGTCGTCCTCAATGTCGGCGCAGACGAACCGCAACGCCGGCCGCGGATGCCGGCGCGACGCCAGGGCACACATCGCCGGAGAAAAATCGATGCCCACCCCCGCCGCCGGCCGCGCGGCAGCCAGCAGATCGCCCAAACCGCTGCCGACTTCCACCACGCGCCGCCCGGCGGGCACCATGAACGTCACGAGCCGCGCGATCCACTGGTAATAGTAGCGGTTCTTGGCCCGCCAGGTTTCCGCCTCCGCGGCGCGGGCGGTGAAAAAATCAGCCAGATTCTCCTGGGACGCAACGCCGGGCATATGCTACGCCACCCGGCGCGCGCGGTACCACGCGATGGTTTCCCGCAGGCCGGCCACAAAATCAGTCCGCGCCGTAAAACCGAATTCTCGGCTGGCGCGCGACGTATCCAAACAGCGGCGCGGCTGCCCGTCGGGCAAGGTCTTGTCCCACGCCAGCTGACCGGGATAACCGGTCAAGCGGGCGATCAGCGCCGCTAAGTCCCGAATGGTGATTTCCTGGCCGCTGCCAAGGTTGACCGGTTCAGCGCCGTTGTAGCGTTCTGCCGCCAACAGGATGCCCTCGGCGGCGTCGGTCACGTAGAGAAACTCGCGCGACGCCCGGCCGGTGCCCCAGCAGGTGACGGTAGGCGCATTCGCCTCCTTGGCTTCCACCATCTTGCGAATCAACGCCGGAATCACATGCGAAGTTTCCGGCTCAAAATTGTCGCCCGGTCCGTAGAGATTGACCGGCAGCAGGGAAATGATGTTGGAGCCGTATTGCTGGCGGTAAGCTTGCGCTTGCACCAGAAGCATTTTCTTGGCCAACCCATACGAGGCGTTGGTTTCCTCGGGATAGCCGTTCCAGAGGTCATCCTCGCGGAACGGCACCGGCGTATACTTTGGGTACGCGCACACGGTGCCGAGGACTAAAACTTTGCCCACGTGCGCCTGCCGGGCCGCTTCCAAAAGTTGCACGCCCATGATTAAGTTGTCATAGAACACCGCGCCGGGCTGCGCGCGATTTTTCCCAATGCCGCCGACATTGGCCGCCAAATGGATGACCAGGTCGCAGCCGGCGACCGCCCGCTGGCAATTTTCCCCCCGCCGCAGGTCGCACGCGCGCGAGCGGGGCGTGACGAGCTGAGAGGCCGCGACTCCGCGCCCGTGCAGCGCGGCAATCAGGTGCCGGCCGACGAATCCTGAAGCGCCGGTGACTAAGATTTTTTTACCCGACCAGTAGGAGGCCATGGGAAAGTTTGCCGCCTCACGGACGCCGCTTGAAGTACGTCATGAGGAGCTCCACGATCGTGTCCAAATCCTGGCGGGACAGGTTCTGGTGGCAGCCGACGTAAAAACCGTTCCGGTTGATCCAATCCGCCACCGGGTAATCCGCCACGTTGATCGCGAATAACCGTTGATAGACGGGTTGATTGATCAACGGCATCATGTCGCGAGTTTCCACGTTATGGGCTTCAAGAAATTCGACCAGCTCGCGCTTCTCCTGCTGCCGCGCGACCAACGGGTACATCATGAAGGAATGATCGCACCCCGGCCGGATTCCCGGCAGCTGAAGCACGTCCTGCAACGGCGCTAACGCTCGCGTCAAATAGGCGGCATGGCCGCGGCGCGCGCGCATCATTGCTTCCCGAGTCTCCAGCTGCGCCACGCCAATCGCCGCCTCCATCTCGGTGATCCGAAAACTGTGGCCCAAGCGGACAAAGGAAAACCGTTTGGCGACGATTTCCTTCAGTTTTTCCCCGTTCACGTCATCATCGTCAATGGAGAGGTAAATCGCGTCGCGCCCGTGATTCACCAGTGACCTTAGCGCGACCGCGTAGTCGGGATTATTCGTCGTGCTGATGCCGCCCACGCCCGTGGTCAACAGATGCGCCACGTAGGTGGAAAAGCAGCCGATGTCTCCCAGGCTGCCGACGCTTTGGCCGCGGTACGCGGCAAACATGGTCTCGCAGGAATCCTCAATAATTTTCAGCCGGTGCTGGCGGGCCACCTCGAGGATCGGGGCCAGGTCGCAGGGCAGGCCGAACAAGTGCACGGGAATGATCGCGCGCGTTTTGGCCGAGATTTTTTGTTCCAGGGACGACGGGTCAAGGCCGTAGAAATCTTTTTCCACGTCCACGAAAACCGGCGTCATCCGGTTGTGCAGCACGATGTTCGCGGTGGCGACAAACGTCACCGCCGGTACCAGCACCTCATCCCCATCGCGCCAGCCGTAAATTTCTTTGAGCGCCGCCAACGCGACGTGGAGCGCCGAGGTGCCGCTGTTAGACAACACCCCAAACCGGCAACCGTGCAGGCGCGCGAATTCCGCCTCCAGCCGCCGGCTGAACGGACCGTACGAAAGGCGATTGCTCTCCAGGACCTCGTTGACGTAACGTTTGGCCGTCGCGCTCAAGGCGAGCGTACCAACTTCGATTGTATGGGGCATAATCCCCGGCACCATTACGGTTGACCCAACGCCTCCGCGGTGAGCTTGCTTTCCAGCCCCGCGGCTTTAAGATCGGCTGCAAGCATGATCCGTATCAGCTCGTTGAACCGCACCGTCGGTTCCCACCCGAGTTTTTGCTTGGCTTTACTCGCGTCGCCTTGGAGATTCGCAACCTCCGAGGGCCGGAAGTACCGCGGGTCAACGCCGACGTACCGCTCCCAGTCGGAGATGCCTGCCAGCCGAAACGCCGCGGCCACAAATTCGCGGACGCTGTGCGATTCCCCGGTGGCGATGACGTAGTCGTCCGCGGCGTCTTGCTGGAGCATCCGCCACATCGCGTCCACGTACTCGGGAGCATACCCCCAGTCGCGCCGCGCCTCAAGGTTGCCCAGGTACAGTTTGTCAATTTTGCCCGCCAACAGATCGGCGATCCCGCGGGTGATTTTTCTCGTCACAAACATTTCGCCCCGCCGCGGCGATTCGTGGTTAAACAGGATGCCGTTA
>CAYJVS010000053.1:0-7428 GCA_964373635.1 uncultured Gammaproteobacteria bacterium | reverse complement strand
GTTCTCCCCCTTGCGAAGGGGGAGTTAGAGGGGGTTGAGTGCGAAGCACTCAAGGGGGAGTTTAGGTAGTTGGGTTTTGATCTATCAAAATCCCACGTATTGAATCTCTTCCTGCAACTGGATGCCGAGTTGGTCGCGGATGCGGGTTTTCATCAAAACGATGAGTTGGACCACGTCATCCGCCGTCGCCGTGCCTTCAGGGTTGATGATGATGTTGCCGTGTTTCTGGGAGATCATGGCCCCGCCAATTCGCGTGCCGCGCAGGTTAAGCCGCTCCGCGAGTAGTCCCACGGGCAATTTACCGTGCTTAGTTTTCTCGTGGTACTCGGCAGGAGTAAGATCCAGCGCCTTCAGCAGTCGTGGTATGTCAACGAGCGTGGTTGTGAGTTCGATATTTTTGAAAATTGAGCCGATGCTGGGTTCCGTGGGCAGTCGCGCCGCGCGATCGCTCACGATCTTTGCCACTGCGGCGGCGCTGGCCGGACGGTCGCGCGGCGCCAGCTGCAACGTCGCGCCCACCACTACCCACGGCTGTTCGCGCAGTAAACTGAAGCGGTAGGAAAACTGCAACTGACGCGGCGCCACGCGCTCCTGCCTGCCGTCGCGATACAACTCAACGTCCAACAACAGTTCACTGAACGCGTGACCCCAAGCGCCGGCGTTACCGCGCACCGCCGCGCCCACCGTGCCCGGGATGCCGGCCATAAACTCCATCCCGCCCAGCCCCCGCTCCGCGGCGCATTGCAGCAGCGTCATCGTGGCCAGCCCCGAGCCGCAGACAACCGTGGCGCCGTCAATCGCGAGTGATTGATTGCGATCGAGGATAACGAGCCCGTCAAAACCGGCATCGGCGATCAAGACATTTGAGCCTCCGCCCAGCACCAGTGTTGGCACGCCCACCTGGTGCGCGGCCTCGAGCGCCGCGATCATCGCCTCGGCCGTTTCGGCGCGATAAAAATACCGCGCCGGCCCCCCGATCTTGAAGGTGGAAAAATTATTGAGGTTTACGTGTTCCCTCACGCCACTCAATGATTGAAGTCCGCCAGAAATACCCATGGAAAAATACACGGCATTCCGATGTTCAGAGGGGCAAACCTTTGGTTGACAGCCACCAACGCATACCGTATGCTGATATTGCAAGTGGTCGCAGGGCCATTTGTCATCAACTGCAGAATCCCGCTCACGCGGGATTCTTTGCGCCTCGGCGACCGATTTTTGGCTCCATCTTCAACATTTCATGACGAAAATCTATGAGGTCAAAATAGTAGTTGCATGCCGGGGGTAGCTCCTTGGCTACATGACCAGTCCGGGAAAATACGATGGTGATCTTGTTCTGTCCGCGCAAGAACTTCAGCAGATATTCAAAATCGCAGTCTCCGGAAAACAAAATGAACGTATCGTAGGTGAAGAGGGAGAAAGTTGCGTCGACGGCAATTTCCACATCAAAATTTGCCTTCCGGTGGGGTCGCTCCGGCGTATGGTCAGCGTACTGTTTCAGCGACTTGGTCTCCAACTTGAATCCAAGGACTCGCCGAAGGAAGCTGAGAAAATTGTTGTGAGACTCGGACCCGAAATGTGCAGAGTAGAATCTGATCGTCTCGAGTTGCCCCAACGTGGTAAAGAACCCCTTAAGCTTATGGTAGTCCACGCGCCAGCGCAGCGTATCATCCCGATGACGACGAAGTCGATCGGGGATGTCCTTAGGATTGACCCACAGGTCTTGCACCGATCGCTCAAGGTTTGCGGCATCAATATAAACCGCGAGCCTCCCCCGCACGGCCTGACGTAATTTATCCAAATAGGGATGGTCCATACCGATACTTCACCTTACCGGACCGGCCGCGGCGCAGTACCTTGTCCCTCACTTGGTACACGTCCCCGGCGCCCACTCTCCGTCGAGACTGCGGCGGACAGACGAGGCGGCCAGGATGATCCATACCTCCTGCACTCACCACCCTAGCACATAACGAACGCGAAAAAAAGATTAAAAAGAGCATACCAGTTGCCGTGGTCTGCCCCGAGTGCCCAACAAACCCATGGCGGTCAAGCGAAAGAGTTCGCGGGCCTTTGGTTACTTCCGAGATGGTTTCGGCTTCCGGCCATGCTTGGCTTTGCCCGAGGCGTACCGATGCCACCGCCACAGGAAATCCCTGGCGGCTGACTCGAGTGACCCCACGAGCCGATGGCCGAATTCCTTAGTCAAGTCCTGCACGGCAGCATGCGCTACCGATGGCTGGAGGATAATCCAGTCACCTTGAGGATGCAGCCGAAGGTAACTTGCCGCGAGGAAGCTACGAATCCTGTCCGAGGAACAATAACCGGGAGGATGGTCATCGAAATCCACCGCCGCGAGCTGATCACTAAACGCTCCACCACACGACTGCCAGTCGTGGAGAACGGCGCAGAATGTCTCGAGGGGAATGAACCCCGCGTCCAGTTCGCGCTGCCGGTGCTGCTCCGCAATAATCGCGGCAATAATGCCATGGATGAAATCGGAAAACCCCAGACCAAAATGAAGCTTCCGCGACTTGGCGGGAACGACTCTCAAAGAACGTCTCATTGCAACCTCCAAAAAAGGAACGGCGGGTAAAGAACCAACGACGTCACAATAGTAACACTATCTCCGAGGAAAGTAAAGACAGGGTCATTTCCGTTGACCGATATTTCCACTGGAAAAAAGACCCGTCGCTCTTTTCATGCTATAGCGTGAAAAGAGCGACGCCGACTGAACAAAAATAAACGGGGGGCCCTACAAACTCCACCGCACTCCTCCCACCCTAGCAGTAGGCTTAAAAAGATATATAAAAAAATGGGGCCCTACTTTTCGTGAAGAAAAATAGGGCTACATCTCATCGTGACTAGTAGAGAGGCCTTATCGTTTCGTCATAGGCCTCAACGTCGACGTCCGGGGTGACCTCCAATTCCCGGAAAGCGTGAAGGCTTTGCGCCGTCGCGACGATGGCAACGACGACAAGATTCTCCCCATAGTCGACGAACTTTCCGATCAGCTCCTCGACGGTCCAAACCCCCGTGCCCGTCGACATCGAATCTGGCAATATAGCCGCCAGTCATATCGGCAGCGATCGGAACGAAACTACGCGTGCCCTGCTGGATCACCAGCAAATTGTGTAGTGCTGCCGCGACGATGGGTGTCGTTCCCATGTTCGTGATCTTGGCCAGCACGGACGACTCGCGTACACGTAGAATCCGGAATTCGAGCTTGCCGGTTTCAGTACGCTCATTCCATGGGTTTTTCACCTCGACAGGAAAATAATAGTTGGTGGTCATGTAACCACCTCCTTTTTAAAGAGCAGTCGGCCAAATTCTTGCAGGCCTGGCCTTACTGGTCTGATTGGAAACAAATTCCAACTTCAATACGATAGCCAGCATCTTATGGTTGTCAATATTTTTACTATAATTTGTCGTAATGAAGAAAAAAATGTCAGTTAGTGGTGACATCTACGTGGGGCCAATACGATACCCCTCACCCAACCCTCTCCCAGAGGGAGAGGGAGCCCCGCGGCCGCGGGGCGGGTGAGGGCTCCTCTGGGGAAAAATGTTCCTTACTCCTTGCTTCCTGCTCCTTGCTTCGCCACCAGCTCACGCACTTTGTAGACGTCCCCCGCGCCCATGGTGACCACCACGTCGCCGGGCTGGAGGTATTGACGAAGATAGGCGGCGGTGTCCGCGAGACTGCCGGAATAACGCACCGCCTCATGGTACTTTGCCACGGCCTGGGCTAGGTCGCGGGCGGCTTGCGGGTCGCCGGCTTCGCGCGCCGAGGCAAAAAGATCCGCGATCAACACGCGGTTGGCTGGCGCAAAACTTTTGGCAAACCGCGCCATCAACGCCCGCGTGCGCGACGCCAAGTGGGGCTGAAACACCACCCAAATTTTAGCCCGCGGATAGCGTTCCCGAATCGCCTCTAACGTCCGGCTGATTTCTGTCGGATGATGGCCGTAGTCGTCAATCCAGGTGACGCCGTCAACAACCGTAATCTGCAGCCGGCGGGCGAGACCGCCAAACGAGGCCAAGGCCTGGGCAAAAGTCTCCCACTCCACCCCGACCTCAAGAGCGATGGCCAACGCGGCGGTCGCGTTCAGGGCGTTGTGCTGCCCGAGCAACCGGCTCCGCAACTCACCCAGGATTTTGCCGCCGCGGGCAACGGTAAACGCGCTGCCGGAATCAGTCAGCCGGAAATTGGCGACGCGGAAGTCGGCGTCGTGCGTTACGCCGTACGTCAGGCGGCGTTTCGCGCCCACCGTGGCGCGCTCTACGGCGGGCCAGTCAACGCACGCGATCGCCAGACCGCGCGTTTGCGCTACCAAGGCAGAAAATGCTTGTTCCATCGCGGCGACGTCCGGATACACGTCCACGTGTTCCCACTCCAGGCTGGTAACAACCGTCGCCCAGGGATCAAGGTCAAGAAACTTGGCCGTGCGATCCGTTGGGCTTGCGGCGTATTCATCGCCCTCCACCACGAAGTGTTCGCCGCGGTCCCAGCGACCGCTGGACGGCAGCCCAGAAACTTCCGGCGCGCCGATCAAATAGCTGGGACGTTTGCCGGCGACGTGCAGCGCCCAGGCGATCAGCGCCGTGGTGGTGCTTTTGCCGTGCACGCCGGTGACCGCGATGGTTGAACGCTGCCGCGACAGAAAGCCGCGCAGTTGCGACTCGGCAACAACGCGCAACCCGCGCGCTTTTGCCGCGACCAGCTCAACATGCGTGTCCGGCCACGACGCGCCGGCAATCACCAGCTCCGGACCCCAGGCCAGGTTTTCGGCGGCAAACCCCTCGTAAAGCGTAATCCCCCGCTGGCGCAGCTTGTCTTTGGTCGCAAACGGCTCGGCCACGTCAGAACCAGCCACGGTTTTGCCCCGGTCACTCAATATCAGCGCCAGGCCGGCCATCGCCACCCCTTGGATGCCGACGAAATGAACCCGCGTGGCGGTTTGCAACCGCTGATCGGCGGGGATTTTTTTGGACCCGGGGGCAATCGGCATGGCTCCTACGCCGCCTCCTCGCCAATTCGCCGCACGATCTGGGCCACGGTTTGCGCGGCATTGGCGGGCATCATGGCGGCGATGTTGCGGCTCAAGTTGGTAAGCAGCGGAGGGTCCCGCAACATTTCGCAGACGCGACGGGCAAACTCCGCCGGCGACAGTCCCGCTTGCGGCAGCACCACCGCGGCGTTGCGTTTGGCAAATTCAATCGCGTTGGCTTCTTGGTAGCTGCCCGGGATCGGCACCACGATGGCGGGTTTGCCCAACACCGCCAGCTCGCTCAACGTCCCGCCGCCGCCCCGCGAAACCACCAGATCCGCGGCGCCAAACGCGGCGGCGAGCTCGGCATCCAAAAACTCGTACGCCCGATACCGCGGGTGTTCGGCCACCGGCTGCATTTTGCCGCGGCCGGTGAGGTGCAGCACCTGCGCGCAAGCGAGCAGCTGGGGCAAACTCTCCCAGACCAACCGGTTGAGCGCGGCGGCTCCCGTGCCCCCGCCGATGACCAAAACCACCGGAACGCCCGAATCGAACTGAAAAAAGGCGCGGGCGGACGACGGGTCGGGAATCGTCAGCGTACCGCGCACCGGGTTGCCGGTCAACGTCGTTTTACGCCGCAAAAAATGCTCGGCAGTCGAGGCAAAACTCACCGTAATTGCCCGCGCCAAGGGAGCGATGAGACGATTGGTCAGCGTCGGCCGCGCGTCCAATTGGTGCGCCACAATCGGGACGCGCCTAAGCCACGCCGCCAGCGCCACGGGGACGGCGACAAACGAACCGGCGCTGACGACCACGTGCGGCCGGAACCGCCGGAGCACCAGCCAGGATTGCACCAGTCCCAGCAGCACGGCAAGCGGCGCCAAGAGGGTGCGCCAATCCCAGTACCGCCGCAGTTTGCCGGAAATAATGGGCTGAAACGGCAAGCCCAGGCCTTGCACCACCGCCCGCTCGGGTCCCGCGCGACTGCCCACCCACAACGCCGTCACCGGCCCGCCAAGTTTTTGCATCGCATGGTAGATGGCAATCAATGGACTGACGGATCCCAACGTGCCGCCGCCGGCGAAGAGAACGCGCATAGAGAAGAATCTAGAATCAGGAATCACGAATGAGGAACTTGAAACACCGACCGATAACGGCAATAATTCCAGCTTACGTTCTGGTATACCGCGAGATGTTCAACAAGATGCCCGCGGCCGCCAAGTTGGACGCCAAGGCGGTCCCGCCGGCGCTGATGAACGGCAAGGGCAGTCCCGTCAGCGGCGCGAGTCCGGAGATCACGGCGATGTTTAAGAAGGCTTGGACGCCAAACCAGGTGGCGATGCCGGCGGCTAAAAACCGGCCAAAGGGATCGGGGGCGGCCCGCGCGACCGCCAGCGCCCGCAGCACTACGACCGCGATCAGCGCGACTAACCCGGCGGCCACGACGAACCCCAACTCTTCGGCCATCACCGCAAAAATCGAATCAGCGCTCACCTCGGGCAAGTAGGAAAACTTCTGGTGCGACTTGCCAAAGCCGCGCCCGAGCAACCCGCCGGAACCAATGGCGACCAAGGCTTGGCTGATGTGGTACCCGGTGTTCTGGGGGTCAAGCTCCGGCTGCAGAAACACCAACAACCGCTGCAGGCGGTAGCCGCCCTGACGGATGATCGCGATCACCCCGGCGAGCGCGGCGCACGTCAGCACCCCCAGATGCTGCCAACGCGCGCCGGCGACAAAGTACGCGCTCAGCAAAATCGCGCCAACCACCACCATCGTGCCCAAGTCCGGCTGCCTGGCAATCAATCCCACCGTCGCGCCGGCGACCGCGGCAAAAACCACCAAACCCTTGTTCCACGACCGAACCCCGTGGTAACCGATCCGATCGAAGTACGCGGCCAGCCATACCAACGCCGTCAATTTCACGATTTCCGCCGGCTGAAAACTTAATGGTCCGATCCCCAGCCAACTTCGCGCGCCGTTTTTGATTTGGCCCAGCCCGGGAACGAACACGGCCGCCAACAACCCAACCGTCACCACGAGAAACAACCACGCATACCGTTGCAACACCCGGTAATCCATGACCAAAAACCCGCCCAGCAACGCCACGCCCGGCAGCGCCCCAAACCAGAGCTGGTGGAGCACCACGCGGTAAGCATTGCCGTAGCGCTCAAACGAGTCGGCGCTGGAGGCTGACGCCAACGCCAACAAACCAAAGACCACCAGGACCCCGAAAGCGGCCAAGAGCACCAGGTCCGGCGCGTGGCGGGCCGGCGGTGGCCGCGATGCGGTCAGGGAACGGTAACGCATAATCATACAAGAGGAGGACACCCTCGTGGTACGGCCTCAAGGTCCGTCGATTTCTTCGTTGAGCGTCTTGGTGGGACGGTAACGATGCCCGTTTCGTCCGAGGTCAAACGGTGACGTGCCCCCTCACCCCGGTTCCCTC
>CAYJVS010000052.1:0-7528 GCA_964373635.1 uncultured Gammaproteobacteria bacterium | reverse complement strand
AAGGCGGCATCACCTCGCACGCCGCGATCGTTTCCCGCGAACTCGGCATCCCCTGCGTCATCGGCACCAAAGTCGCCACCCAGCTTTTGAAAGACGGTGATCGGGTCGAGGTTGACGCGACGCGGGGAGTGGTGCGAAAAGTTCCGTGAAGTTTTTGCAACGCTCCCGTCAATATTCCCTCATTTGGTTTTTCGCCATTAGTCACGATCGTGATTAGTGGCGAAAAATGGGAATGGAATCATCCGTTCTGTGATGATGGGTATGGGGGAAAAAATAAAGAACTCGCCGCGGCTAGGGTTGGTGCGACGGGGTGGGACCCATAAACCACTCGGGACAAGTGACATCACGGTTTTCACCGGAAGTCCACAAAGCGTTTGATTGCTCTTATACCCCGCCCCGCGATGCGGGGCTAGAGGGCTGCAGGGAACCAATCCGCAAGGGGGTTCCCTGCCCAAGGCAGGCAGGCAAGGGGGGTTGTGAATCCCCTGGGTCGTGGGCAGGGTTAAGACCCCGTTCACAAAAACCAGCGACCCCGCGGCCGCGGGGGAGCGAGTTTATTCGGCGATTTTATATGATTGCCACTTTCTTTCCGCGTTTTTTCTTCTGCTTGCGGTCAAGATTAAATTAAAGGAGGACTAGGCAAACCGGCGAAAACATCGTACGCTGACGGCATGGAGATTGTTATCATTCGCGAGCCAGTTGCGATCAGTATCGTTGCGCAAGCGGCCGCCGACACCTTTGGCGACATGGCCAAGGCGGTTGTGGATGTTCGCCGCGGGGTTATGGCGGTGGGCGGGGAGTTGCACGCGGACGCCGAACGGGTGCTCATAGAGGACGGATCCCAGCCCGAGGATCTCTGGGGCATCAACCTTTATCCGGCGCGTTCGCGTGTTGATTGGCTTGAGTTTCAGTCGCTCATCAACATCCGGCCGGCCCAGGGGAACCGTTCGTTGACCGTAGAAAATGAACCGCTCCGGCAGCAGATTGTCGCGACGGTCAAAAAACTCATTCCGTAGCCATGGCGCCCATCCACGCCACACTCGCGGCCGGCCGCTGGCAGCTCCTCACGTTAGCCCAGCAGTTGGGCAATATCGGGAGCGAATTTGCCCGTTTCTGTAGGGCGCGTGAGCGCGGCCAAACGGCTGCCGACCCTGCCGCGTTCCGGCTGCTGGAACTTCTCGACCTGACCATTGCTGACCAACGGTGGCGGAGGCGGTTAAAGGAGCTGACCCGGCTGCGCGAAGTTTTTTGCAATCTGTGGCTTGAGGCCGGCGCTTATCAGGTTACACCGGCCGACCTTGAAGCCTATTTCACCGCGTTTGCGCTCCGGGCGCGAGCCAGCGCCTGAAGTTACTCCCGCGGAGTCCGATCCTCAACTTTTCGCCATATATCACGATCGTGATTAGTGGCGAAAAGATTTTTTCAGGTTTTTAGGGTGACTCGGGGTAATATTTTATCGTATTTACGGTACCGTATGCCGCTGCTTTCACTGAACGATCAACTCCTGCTTTTCGTCGCTGATGTCCTTGATTTCCACCGTCGGTTTACTCGGTTGAGTCTCGTGGGTGCGGTCAGTGGTGATCCCCGGCTGTACCGGCACCGCCGTTTGATGGTGCGGTATTTACGTCACCGGCGTGAGCGAGCGCGGATCCAGAAGGCGCTCTACGGGCTCAAGCGGCGCGGCTACCTCCAAGAACGGGTGCTGGGTGAATCCCGCGGATACTTGGTCACTCCCAAGGGTGGGCTGCGGCTGCTGACCTTGCGGCTCGTCCCGGACTCCGCGTTGCGGCGGCTGCCAGGTGGGAAGTGGCTGATGGTATTTTTTGACGTCCCCGAGACTTTGCGCCGCCAGCGCGATCAATTCCGCGGCGTTCTGAAGTCGTTGGGGTTTGAACAGGTGCAGCGCAGCGTCTGGGTGACGCCGTACCAGGTTCAGGCCGAACTGCGCGAGCTGATTCATCTCCTCAATTTTCAGTCGTACGCCAAGCCTTTGCTGGTGGAAGAATTCCCCGTTTGACTTTTTCGCCATTAGTCACGATCGTGATTAGTGGCGAAAAATGGGAATGGAATCATCCGTACCGTGATGATGGGTATGGGGGGATGAAAAAACCGCCGCGAACCGGATGGTTGTGGCGGGGTTAGACCAAGGAACGTATCGAGTGTTGGTGATAGTTACGGTTCCCGCCACGAGTTCGCCATATTTCCCTTGGCCGCGGCAGTTTGGTAATCTGTTAGCGTGGCTTTTCTAGCCGGTGACCATGGAATTCATCAAAACATTTCGCCAGCTCACGCGCGCTGACGTCGGTATTGCCGGGGGAAAGGGGGCGAGTCTGGGTGAAATGACCCGCGCGGGCATCAGTGTGCCGCCGGGGTTTGTGGTGTTGGCGGCGGCCTTCGACCGCTTCCTGGAGGAAACCGACCTTGGCGCGGAAATCGAGGCGATCCAACATGGCATCAAACACCGCGACCTTAACTCGGTGGACCGGGCCTCCAACGAAATTCGCGACCTGATTTTGGACGCCGATTTCCCGCGAGATCTGACGCTCCTCGCGCGCGCGGCATTTACCCAACTCAAAAGCCCATGGGTGGCGGTGCGCAGCTCCGCCACGGCGGAAGATTCGTCGGTGGCTTCGTGGGCGGGCGAATTGGAGAGCTATTTGAACACCACCCGCACCACCCTCCTTACGAACATTCAGAAGTGCTGGGCGTCGCTGTTCACGCCGCGGGCGATTTTCTACCGCCGCGAAAAGAAATTGCACAAGGCAAAAGTGTCGGTCGCGGTGGTGGTGCAGGCGATGGTGCAGTCCGAGGTTTCTGGCATCTGTTTCACCGTGCATCCGGTGACC
The DNA here is from genome assembly GCA_964373635.1 of uncultured Gammaproteobacteria bacterium. GTDB lineage: Bacteria > Patescibacteriota > Patescibacteriia > Buchananbacterales > GWA2-38-13 > VMFR01. The sequence continues at coordinate 4,682 of CAYJVS010000052.1, read as the reverse complement.
AAAGACCACGGGCAGCTGGTGATTGAGGCCGGCTGGGGGTTGGGTGAGGCGATTGTCGGCGGGAAAATTACGCCGGACACATACGTGGTGCACAAGAAGCGTTGGGAGGTGCTGGACATTAATGTCAGCCGCCAAACCATGATGGTAGCGCGCGGCAAATCCGGGACCATGGATCAGCCGGTGCCCAAAGGGAAACGGACGAGACAAAAGCTGACCGGTCCGCGGATCATGCATCTGGCTAAGCTTTGCCAGCGGATTGAAGAACACTATCGTCATCCCCAGGACATTGAGTGGGCCTTGGTTAAGGGAAAGTTTTTTATCCTCCAGTCCCGTCCCATCACCACGCTGTGAACAACTGCCCGACACCGTTGGTCATCGGCCTCGGGGCAGCGGCGTTTGTCGCCCTGGGGTTGGTTTCCGCGGCGATGCTTGCGCCCCTGCCGCGCCCCGCGCAACTACCGGCGTCGCCCGAACCCTCGTTGCCTGCCGCGGTTTTGCCGCTGTCCCCAGTGGTGCCGTCAACGTCAGCCACCGTTGCCCCACCACCCCTGACTCTGGCGGCGGTTGGCGACATCATGCTGGACCGCAATGTTGAAACGGTCATCCGGCGGCAGGGCGCAAGTTTTCTGTTTGACGGCGTGCGGGAGCTCTTGGCCAACCGCGACGTTGTTTTTGGCAACCTTGAAGGCCCCATCATTGCCCGTCACCGCCAGACCGTGACCGGGTCGTTGGTCTTTTCTTTTCCGTCCAGCACGGCAGCGCTGCTCCAGCGGGAAGGTTTCACCGTGGTGGCACTGGCCAATAACCACGGGCTTGACCACGGCGCCAAGGGTTTTAGCGAGACGCGGGAGTATTTGCGCGCTGCCGGAGTTCGTTTCGCCGGTCATCCAAAAATCATCGCGGATGAGCACGCCGCTTCTTGGGAGGTGCGAGACGCGACCGTGACGTTGTTGGCCTACAATGCGGTGTGGCCCGAGTTTGATCTGGCGGAGGCGGTCGCGCAGGTGGAGCGGTTTGCCAGCGCGACGGATCAGTTTACCATCGTCAGTCTCCACTGGGGGAACGAATACGTGCCGCGCGCCAACGCCCGCCAGACGGCCATCGCGCAGGCCTTGATTGACGCCGGCGCGGATCTCATCATTGGCCACCACCCCCACGTGGTGCAAAACCTTGAAGCGTACCAGGGCGCGATGATTTTTTATTCCCTGGGGAATTTCATCTTTGATCAATACTTTTCTCCGGAAACGCAGGAGGGGCTCGCCTTCACCCTGGAACGCCTCCCAACTGAGGATCGGTTCACGCTCTATCCGTACCAGAGCGCGCAAAGCCAACCCGCCCTGTTGGTGGGTGACGAGCGCTCAAAGTGGCTGGACGCCTATGCCGCTTCCAGCGCTCCGATGTTAGCTCCCATGGTTCGTACCGGGGTTCTGACCTTGCCGCGGTGAAAAGTAATTGCCCCCTCACCCAACTCTCACCCACCCTGCGCCGAGGCTACGGCGGGCCCCGTGAGAAACTTTGTTAATGGTTATGCCCCCACGCCAGTAGCGGTGCCATAAAGTCAAGTATCGGCCTCGAGCACGCGGCATTTTCTAACGGGGCGGGCAGGCCACCGCGGGGAGAGGGAATTTTTTTCCCGGTGGCTGAAAAATTATGGTACAATGCCCAGGATGGCGTAATCTATGGCACGAATTGCATCTCGCCCCATCCCTCGCGGATTCACGTTCGTGGAAGTGGTGGTGGTTGTGGCCTTGATCGTGGCGATGGCCGCATGGCTGTATCCGGTTTCTACCACGATCCAGTCGGAGCAAGAATTGCAGACGGTGGCCGGCGAAATCGTCCAGACCCTGCGCGAGGCCCAGGCCAAAACCGTGGCCGGGGAAGGGGATCGGCGGTGGGGCGTGTACGTTGACGCCGACCCCGGGGGAGTGAACGACCGGTTTATCTTGTTCGCCGGCGCCACCTACGCGACGCGCGATCCGACCTACGATCGGGAGCGCGCGCTGCCCGATACCCTCTCCCTTGGATCACTGAGCTTTACGGGCGGCAATGCCGTGGTGTTTACGCCGGTCCGCGGCACCACGGAAAATCCCGGGAGCCTGACGCTTTCCAGCGCCAATGGCAAAGCGCTGACCATCCGCGTCAACGCCGCCGGAACCGTGGAGGTTGAATGAGCCGCCTTATGTTCTCCCGTTCCGCGGATCTTAACGCGGATTCATCACGCCGATCTCAACGCGGATCTGATCCGCGTCTGATCCGCGTCGTGGATCAGCGCGGAGATCCGCGTTGCGGAGGTTTTTCCCTGATCGAAGCTCTCGTCGCTTTAGGGATTTTTTCCATCCTGGCGGCGACGGTGCTGACGCTGGCCCTGGGCGCGTTTTCCGCTGACCTGCGGGGCGAACATGCCACGCGCGCCGAGGCCCTGGCCCAGGAAGGTCTGGAAGCGGCGCGGAGCATCGGCCGCGCTAATTTTTCCGAGCTGCAGACGGGCCCGCACGGTTTGAGTCGCGCCGGCGGTTCGTGGGCGTTGTCGGGTGTGGCGGAAACCGTTGGCTCCTACACCCGGACGATTGCCATCGGCGCGGTTTACCGCGATAACGGCGGACAAGGGATCGAAGTGCCGGCCGGCAGTGTTGGCGCGGTGGTGGACCCTTTGAGCCGGCGCGTCACCTCAACGGCATCGTGGCTGTCGGTGACTGGCGCCACGGCGCGCGTCAACCTCGTCACCCTGCTGACGAATTGGTCCGGCACGGCGTTGCGCTGGCTCCACGACACGATTTCCGATTTCACCGCGGGCCAACGCTCCAGCACCCAACTCACCGCCACGGGCAACGGCGAGGTCCGCCTCGCCAGCCTCGGGGACTGGACCAATCCGCGGACGCTCCTCTCGCTGGATGTGGCCGGCAGCGAGGATGCCACCGCCTGCGCCGTTGATGCCGTCAATCAGGTGCTGTATGTGACGACCAACCAGCGGGATGACGGACAAACGGAATTTTTCGCCTACGATCTTGCCAACGTCAGCGGCGGGGCCGGCAGTTTGCCGCTCTTGGGCAGCACCGAAATTGGCCACGGTCTCAATGCCGTTGCCGTCCATGCCGGCCATGCCTACCTTGCCACTAACCAAGACGCCGAAGAGTTGTCGGTGGTGCGGTTATCCGATTTCCTCCGCCGGGCGACGTGGGATACGCCGTTGAGCGGAGCGGACGCGCGCGACGTTTTCGCCACGGGAACGGTGGCGTATCTGGTGACCAAAAATTCCGGCACCCTGCCCGAATTTTTCGCGATCAACATCGCCGATCCCGGCGCGATTCCGGCCAGTCCCCTGGGAACGGCGGAAATTGGCGCGGATGTCAACGCCGTGGCCGTGTCCGCCGACGGGACCCACGCGTTTTTGGCCACCGGCGACAACGCCGGCGAACTTACCGTGGTGCGCCTGGCCGATTACGCGGTGGTGCGCCGGGTTGATTTGGCCGGATCCGATGACGCCACGGATGTCGCCGTCGCCGGCACGACCGTCTACGTGGTGCGTGACAAAAGCAGCGCGGCGGCCGAGTTTGTCGCCCTGGACGCCGCTAACCCCGCGAGCATGTCGGCGGCCCCGCTGGGTTCCACCGAGTTAGGCAAAGACGCCACCGGCGTGGCGATCCTCGGTCATCAGGCGTTCGTGGCGGTCAAGGGTGGATCAGCCGGGTTGATGGCGATTGACCTCAATACGTTCAATCTCCAGGGTTCCTTTGATGCCCCCGGTGGCGCGGATACCGGCAGCGTCTGCGCCAGTGGAGCCCACGCGTACGTGGTTTCCAAGGCCAACAGCAACGAGGTGGTGGTGGTCCAGGGGGCAAGCGGCGGCAGCGATTACGCGGCAAACGGCGCGTTTACCTCGGCGCAATTTGACAGCGGTTCAGCGCGCACCGTCTGGACCAGTCTCGGCTGGACCAGTTCCGGCACTGGCACGATCCAGTTGCGGCTGCGCACCGCGGATACGGCGGCTCACCTCGCAACCGCCCGCTGGGCCGGGCCGGATGGCGCGTCGGCGACCGCTTACGCCACGCCCGGGCAAAGCATCACGCTGGATCCGGGCGCGACGGGCAGCCGCTGGATTCAATTCCGCGCGTACTTGACCACGAGCGACCAGAGTGCGACCCCAGTTCTCGAGGATGTTTCCCTATATTATTCGCCCTAGCTACAGCCACGCGGATCTCCACGCTGATCCATAACGCCGATCTTCACGCTGATCCCATGAGTTTACTTTACGAGAACGTGACCTACCAGATTCGCGGGGCGTGTTTTTGGATTTGGAAAGAGTTTGGTTCCGCCTTTAAAGAATCCATTATTGAGCGAGCTTTCTTGGAAGAATTTGAACATCGGGGATTAGCGGTTGAGAATCAGAAGCGCGTTCCCATCTATTACCGAGGAAAAAAGGTGGGTACCTATATTCCAGACTTTGTGATTAATGAAGCGGTAATTATTGAGCTGAAGGCGAAGCCTTTTTTAACCAAACATGACCTCAAGCAGTTTTGGCGTTATTTGAAAGGCACCAACTATCGGCTCGGCTTTTTGATTAATTTTGGTCAACGGTTAGAAATCAAGCGGGTAGGGACCTCTGCGAAACTCGCTTTCGTGGCGAGAATTCCAAATTTCGAAGCGAAAAATCGCAAATGCGACGATGTTTATCTGGAAGATAA
>CAYJVS010000051.1:0-7621 GCA_964373635.1 uncultured Gammaproteobacteria bacterium | reverse complement strand
GCCAGGATGACGCCTGGACTCGGCCAGGATGACGCCTGGACTCGGCCAGGATGACGCCTGGACTCCCGCCGCGGCGCGGGAATGACAATTTTCCTCGGGCTGGTAAACTACTACGGGCTCCGTTATCCGATGACCCGCCGGTCATCGGATAACGGAGCGTTACGGCAGAAAGCGGCGCGCCAGGAGGTCGCGCAGAATGGAAAATCCACTGCCCATCCCCTGCCCCTTGGCGCGGGCGTACGGGGTGTAGCGGACGGCCACCGGAACCTCGGTGAAGCGCAGCTGGTGGCGCGCGATTTCGTCCAAGATCTCGGACGCGTGGGCCATGCCGTCTTGACGGATCGTGATGAGTTCGGCGGCGCGGCGGGAAAAGGCGCGCAAACCGTTGTGGGTATCGGTGATGGCAAGCCCGGTGCGGAGGCGATCAAAAACCGTGGCGAGTTTCAGCAGCCAACGGCGGACCGCCGGACATCGGATGTCCGGCCGGACATCCGATGTCCGGGGCTGGTTGAACCGCGAACCCAAGGCCACGTCGTACCGACCGAGCATCAGCGGCTCGACCAGCCTCGGCACGTCCTCGGCGGCGTGTTGACCATCGGCGTCAAAGGTCACGATGACGTCGGCACTATGCTGCAGCGCCCACGCGATGCCGGTCTGGAGCGCCGCCCCTTGGCCGCGATTGACGCGGTGCCGCACCACGACGGCGCCAGATTTCTCGGCCACGTCCGCGGTCTGATCCGTGGAGCCGTCGTCAACCACGACCACGGTATCAACAAACCGGCGCAGCTCTCCAATGACCGCGCCGATGACTTGGGCTTCGTTGGAGGCGGGAACGACGGCAACGACCTTCATGGCTTCTTAGCTTGTAGCTTCTGAGGATTATTTTTGTGCCCGTTGTTGAATGCCAAGTCCTATAACTTCTAAGAAGCTAACAAGCCACCAAAAAGCTAACCCTACAACGCCCGCTGCTCCATGCCGACGAGCGGCTGGTTGGCCTTGGTGTACTCAATCAACTCCTTGAGGCCGTCTTCCAGCCGCAGCACCGGAAACCACCCGAGCTTTTCGCGCGCGAGCGTGATGTCGGGCAACCCCTGCGGCGTCATGAACAGCAAGGGTTCGGCGTGGGTGATGGTTGAACGGCTTTGGGTCAACTCGATGATTTTTTTGGCCACGTCGGTCATGCGGTATTCCACGTCGCTCCCGAGGTTCATGGGTCCGGCTTCGCCGCTGCGCATCAACTTCAAAAGTCCGCTGACAAGGTCGCTGACGTGACAAAACGATGAGGAGAAACTTTGGTCGCCATAGACGACCAGGTCGGCGCCCTCGAGCGCATTGGCCACAAAATCCGGCAGCATCTGACCGTCATTTAAGCGCATGCGCGAACCGTAGGTGCGAAAAATCCGGGCAATTTTGGCGTTGAGCCGGTGGACGTCGCGGTAGGTGACCACGAGGGTTTCGGCGTAGCGCTTGCCCTCGTCGTAGCACGCCCGCGGCCCGGTCGGATCGACGTAGCCGTGGTAGTTTTCGGCAAATACGGAAATGTCGTCGCGCCGCGGCCCGTAGACCACGGCCGACGAGGCGTGGAGAATCTTTGCCTGATATTTGACGGCGACGTCCAGCGCGTGCTTGACGGCCAGCGAATTGGCCAGGACCGTCTCAATGCGTTTGTCGGCAAAGCGTTTGGGGGAGGTGGGGACCGCCAGATGGTACACTTCCTGCACCCCTTGGAAGCGGACGCGAAACCGCTCCAGCTCCGGCCGCGCTTCCAACTCCAGCGGTTCGGTCAGGTCGGCGCGCAAGAAAATGAAATTCGGGTTGGCCAGCAGGTGGTCAATGTTTTTTTCGTCGCCGGAAATGAAATTGTCCACGCCGATGACCTTGGCCGTTTTGACCAGCGCGTCACAGAGGTGGGATCCGATGAAGCCGGCCGCGCCGGTCACCAGGATGTTTTTCTGATCAAAGATGGGTTGGGCCATACTCCCATGGGCTTACGCAATGGTTATGTCTCCAAATACCATACCATAAGTACGCACGAGGGGTAAAGTTAAACGCATAAGGAATAAGAATAGGACGTACGCGTTGGATCAATTTTACCCGTTCATTGGTCATTCCCGCCCCGTATCAAGTACGGGGTAAACTCCAGCGGGAATCCCGATCCTGGACTCGGCCAGGATCTCGCGCATGGATTGGCCTGGATTCCGGCTCCGGGGCCGGAATGACACCAAACGCGTCAGTCCTAAGGGAATAAGGAATCACGAACATCGGAGACTTGCGCGGCAATGAACCGGCCCGATTCCTGATTCCTGATTCACGATGCGCAACTCATCTCCGGAATGCCCAAAACTTCGACAGGGTGAAATTCCAAAAGGTCGAAACCGCGATGACCACCGCCAGCGCCGCCAGGTCGTACCAGCCCAACACCTCCACCAGCAGGTAGAGGAACGCGTTCTGCAGCAAGCCGCTCGATCCGTTGGTGGCCACGAATTTATGATATTCGCGCGCGGCCATCGGGCCGGCGACGCGAAACGTCCAGCGGCGGTTCCAGTAAAAACTCCAGGTGACGGCGAGTAAAAACCCCGCGACGCTCGCCAGGAGAAAATACCACCCAAAAACGCGCGTCAACAGCAGGTAGAGGCTGACAAAAATCGCGACATTCGTCGCCCCGACGAGACAAAATTTGACAAACTGCTTCAGCCCGGTCCGTTCGGCCAAAAACGGAAAACGCCGTAACACCAGCCCGCGGAGCGTCGCCAGCATACGATGGCTTACGGCGCGGCCGCCGGCCGCGACAAAAACGCCGGCCTGACCCCGCCACGGTAGCGCGCGTCGTGGGCTAAAAATTCGCCCATGGGAGCACCTTGCGCGTTAAACAGCAAAACCCGCGGTTCACCGCCCGAGGCCACCGCGGCCACGATTTCGTCGCGCCCGTCGCCGTCCAGGTCGCCAGCGGCCAGGTTGACGCCGCCGGTGAAATTCGGCGCAAACGCGAAAAATTCCAGCATCGGGGCGAAGGAATCCGAGCGGTAGACGCGCACCGCGGGCACGCCGCCCTTGGGCAAGCTCGTCAGAATCTCGTCGCGCCCGTCGCCGTCCAGGTCGCCAGCCGCCACGGTCACCCCAAACCGCGACACGGGATTAAAGGGGAAAAATTGCGCCAGGAGCTTGCCGCGCAGGTCAAACACCCGCACGTGCGGCCCGCCGCCGGTGCCGGTGCCGGTGATAATCTCATCCACCCCGTCGCCGTCCAGGTCGCCAGCCGCGAGATTAACGCCCCCCCGGAAGGTCTTGTCGTAGGCGAAAAATCGCCCGACCACCTGACCGGCGCCGTTAAAGACCACCACCTCGGGTGGCCCACCGCCAGCCGGAGCGGCCGCGATGAGCGCTGCCCCGCCGTGAGGAGCAAATTTTCCCACGGCAACGTTGACGCCATGCCGCAGCCGGCGGTCGAAGGCAAACCATTGGGCTTGAACCTGTCCTTCCAGATTAAACACCCGCACGTGCGGCCCGCCGCCAACACCGGCGCCGGACACCAGCTCAGGATTGCGGTCGCCGTCAAGGTCGCCCCCGGCCACGCTGACGCTTGAGCCAAACGACGGGGCGTAGGCAAACCACGACTTAAGGGCGTCAAAACGCGCGGAAAAAACTTTGATTTGGGGAAACGACCCAAAGCCCAGTCCCGTCGCCAGCAGCGCCTCAACCGAACCGGGCCGCCGGCCGCTTGGCCCGCGGTAAGCAAGCGCGTTTTCCACCACCTGGCGCAGGTTGATTTGCCCCTGCCCGAAACCGCCGGCCCGCTCGGGGTCAGTGGCGGTGACGGGATCCACGCTCTCTAAAATGATCGCGCCGACCGCCGGCGCCGACAATTCCGGCCGCAGCGACCGGACGATCGCCGCGGCGCCGGAAACCAAGGGAACGGCAACCGACGTGCCCGACCACGAACCCCCGTAGGACTGGCGAAAATCCGGCCGGGTCGGACTGGTGGTCAGGATGCCAAAAATCCCGACCCCCGGGGCGGAAATGTCAACGCAGCGCGAGCCGTAGTTGGAAAACGCCGGGAGCTGGCGCTGACGGTTTAATGCCGCCACCCCCAGGATAAAGTTGTCGCCGGTGCCGGCATCAAGGCATACCGGGTAGGCGGGCTTAAGATTGAGATTGGCGCCGGGCTGATCATTGTTGGCGTTGCCGGCCGCCGCCACCACCACGATTCCCGCGTCGGCCGCCGACTTGAGCGCGTCGCGCAACTGCTGGCTAAAATCCACGCCGACGAAGCTCAAATTCAGCACGTCCACCCGCTGGGCCTTAGCGTATTCCACGGCTTTGAGCACGTGAAAGACCGTGCCGTTTCCCTCGGCGTCCAGCACCCTCAGCGGCATGACCAAGGCCTTCCAGCTCACGCCGGTGATGCCCATGCCGTTGTGGCTGGCCGCCGCCGCCAAGCCGGCGACAATCGTGCCGTGGTGCATCGCCTCCGGGCGAAACGGGGAATCAAACTTGGGCCGCGGGTCCGGCGTGTTAGTCAAAAAATCCCACCCTTGCCAGTCGTCCACGAACCCATTGCGATCGTTGTCAATCCCGTCGCCGGGCCGTTCGCCGGGGTTGACCCAGAGCTTGCCTTGCAAATCGGGGTGGTCAATGTCCACGCCCGTGTCCAAAACGGCAATCACGGGCGTTTTGGTTTGCCGGCCCTCGCGCTGGAGCAGTTCGGCCGACCACGCGTCGCGGGCTTCGATCGCCGCCAAATACCACTGCGCGGGGAAATTCGGATCATTGGGAAACGCCGCGGCGCGGACCGCGGTGTTCACCTCAACCGCGGCGACCTCGGGACGGCGTTCGTGGGCATACAACGCGGCGGCAAGATTCGTGTCCGAATCCAACCGCACCAAAACCGGACTGGCAACGCCGCGTAACCGAACAATCAACGCCGGCATGCCGATACCCGCGTCGGTCCGTACCGCTGGCCGAGGGACTGGCCCCGCGGCACCCGATAGCAACAGCACGCCCAGGAGCGCACGGAAAATCCAGCGCGGCTTCCCGCGGCCCGAAGGCGCGCGGGCCGGATTATTGTTCCCGCAGTTGTTTGAGAAAGTCATCAAATTCATCTTGAATGCTCGGGTCAAGTTCCAAGGACTTGCGCGCGGCGGCTTCCGCCTTGGCGCGATCCCCGGCTTTGGCGTAGGCTCCGGCCAGTTTGGCGTAATAATCGGCGGAGGACGGAAAATCCGCCACCAAGAGCTCGTAGAGCTTGACCACCACCTCAACCTGGTTGGTCCGATCAGCGGCCCGAATCAACCGCTGATACTGGTCCGCCGGGATGGTGGAACGGTTCACCGCCGTCTTGGCGCGGGTTAAACGCGTGAACGCTTCCTCGGGCCGGCGGGCCAGGATGTAGACGACCGCCGTGTCAATGTGCGACTCCAGCACGTGCGATGAAAGGCGCAACCCCTGCTCATACAATTCCAGTCCGCGCGCGACGTCGCCCTTCAACAGGTACGATTGGCCGAGCTCAAAATAAAGTTGCGGCCGCGTCGGGCTCAAATCAATGGCCGGCTCCAGCACGTCAATGGCTGGGCGCCAGGAATCGGGAATGAGCAGGTTGGCGCGGTTGGCGACGCTGGCGAAGTAGAGGTGGTTACGGACGTCAGTTGGGCCTTCCGCCACGCTTTTTTTTAGGTCCACCATGGCTTCCTGGACCAGCGGGCGGATCTCGTCCGGCTTCACCTTTTCGTTCCTCGTCAATCCGAGGGCGAAGTTGGCGTACTGCTGGCGCGCTTCGGTCCGGCCAATCGGTGAACCGTCAATGGCCCGACGGAACAGTTTGCGCTGCTCGTCCAGTGGCGGGGGCGGAAACGTGAGCAAGACTTGGTAGATGGCGTGATTCGCCCCAAGCGTCCGAAGGTTCAACGCGTACAAGGAAAAAATGGCCACGCCGCCGATGGCAATGAGTACCCCCACCTGGTTGGGCGTGTACGCGGCAACGGGCGGCGGTTTGGGCTGGTCTTTGTTACCGCTGAATGCCGGCGAACTCTTGACCACGACGGCCGCGATGATGAGATAAAACAACAAGGAAGAATCCAGCGTGTCAAAGACAAACAAATTCTGGATGAAATACGCCACGACCGCCGCCAGCGGCACCACCAAGCTCACGAGATCCCCGCTCTGGCGGTAGGATTTCCCCAGCGCGAAACCGGCCACGAGAAAAATGCCCAGGTACGCCACTAACCCGATCAAGCCGGTGGTGACCCCGACATCAAAAATGACGTTGTGGGCGCGATCAAACCAAATCTGCGATCCCGGGTCCTTGAAAACGCGCGGCGGGAAGTGGCGGTTGAACACCTGCGAGTAATTCTCCAGCCCATAGCCGATGATAAAACGCACCGGATCCTCGGTCCAACCCCGCCAGCTGGTCCGCCAGGTGTCCAGCCGCGATTGCGTGGTGACGTCCTGGAACGAAATTGAGCTCAACCGCTCCAGCGTCGGGTTTTTTTTCACCATGGACGCCAGCCGCGCCAGGAGCGGGTTTTTTTCCACCCAGGAACTCTGGTGCGTCGCGTACAGCACCATCGGCGCGGCCACGCAGGCGGCAATCACCGCCAACCCGACTTTGCCAGCCGCCGTTTTCCACCGCAGGACGGCGACAGTCGCCGCCAATAAGAAGACGCCCACCAACAGCCCAACCAGCGCGCCCCGCGTCTGCGTCTGGAAGAAAATAAAAAAATTCAAGGCAAACAGGCCGGCCAAAAACGCGCGCACCACGATCCGGTTACTCCGCCACCACCAGGCCGCGGCCACGGCGCCGTGGAGCGCCACCAGCACCGCCGACATCCGCCAATTTGCCAGCAGCTGGGACAGTAAACTCGTTTCCGCCGGGCCAAGGCGAAGCAGCACATCGTACCCAATGAGCAGCGCATCCAAACCAACGAGCCCCCACCAGATCAATGAGACGCGAAACTCCCGATCGCGGAAAAAGAAATAGCCGAGTAAAAACAGGTGAAAGAGCAAGTACGCGGCGAGGTACGTCGCGTTGCCGATGGTCGCGGTCAGCCGCGCCCCGCCCGACGATTTGAGCAAAAACGGAATATTCAGCCACTGCCCAAAAGCGAACAAACTCATCAGTAGGCTGACCAAGACCGACGCCGTCAAGAGCAACGACCAGTCGTCCCAACGGCGAACAACATTGACCAGAATGAAAAAGTACAGCGCGAGGTGCCAGAGCGTCAGCAGCCCGCCCATGCGCTCGTAGTTGCCCCAGAGGCTGAAGCGCGGGGCAATGCCGGTGAACGCCGTTAACGTCGCGATGCCGAAAAACGCCAAAACCGCGCCGGTCAGGGGATGCCACCGCGGCCGATAGCGCGCATCGCGCAAGGCCAAGGCCGCGTAGACGACGGCGAGTATCTCGGTGATCATGCGGAACAGCACGTTTTTCAGCACGATGAACGGGAAGAAAAACTTGCTGCCAAACACCAAGGGCAAAAATAAAATCGCGATGATCCCGCCGCGGATCACCCAGAGCAGAATTTCGCTGGTCGCGTCGCTCTGGTACCGCGGGGCGGCGGGCAACGCCGACAAACTATCACGTGCCGGGGGCATAGGGTATTCGCAGTCTAGCACAGGAACATGGCGC
>CAYJVS010000050.1:4428-7639 GCA_964373635.1 uncultured Gammaproteobacteria bacterium | reverse complement strand
AGCTTATTCGACGGTCACGCTCTTCGCCAAATTCCTGGGCTTGTCAATCTCACAACCGCGTAGCAAAGCAAACTCGTAGGCGAACAAATGCGCGGGCACAACGGCAAGGAGCGGCGTCAGCATTTCCAAGGTCTTTGGGATGTAGAGCACGTCGGGCGTGAGCTTCGGCACTTCGGTATCGCCCTCGGTGGCAATGGCCATCACCGGCCCGCCGCGCGCTTTCAGCTCCTGGAGGTTGGAGAGATTTTTTTCGTAGACGCTGTCGGACGGCACGACAAAGACGCTGGGAAAATTGGCGTCAATCAACGCCAGCGGGCCGTGCTTGAGCTCGCCGGAGGGATACCCTTCCGCGTGCGTGTAGGAAATCTCTTTGAGCTTGAGCGCGCCTTCAAGCGCCGTGGGGTAATTGTATTTGCGGCCGAGGTAGAGGAAATTGGCATACCGTTGGTACTTGGCGGCGAGGGCGGCGATTTTTTCTCGTTGCGTCAAAATCTGCTCCACCTTGGCCGGAATCGCCTTGAGCTCGCGTAAAATCCGCGAACCCATGACCAGCGACATCTGCCGCTGCCGGCCCAACAGCACCGCGATCAACGTCAGCACCGTCAGCATTCCCGTGTACGCCTTGGTTGATGCCACGCCGATCTCGGGGCCGACGTGCAAGTACACGCCGGCATCGGTCATCCGCGCGATGGTGGAACCGACGACGTTGACGATGCCCAAAACCAAACAGCCCTTTTGTTTGGCTTCTTGGATCCCGGCAATGGTGTCGGCGGTTTCACCCGACTGCGAAATTGCAATCACGGCCGTGCCCGTGGTTAACACCGGCTTGCGGTAGCGAAACTCCGAGGCCACAACCACCTCGGTGGCGATACCGGCGTATTCCTCAATCAGACACTGGCCCACCAGCCCGGTATAGTAAGCCGAACCGCAGGCGATGATGACGACGCGGTTCACCTTCGCCAGCCGGTCAGCGACGAGCTCCAGTCCACCGAGTTTGGCCAGACCCCGTTCTTTAATGCTCCGGCCTTGCTGCGCGGCGGCGATCGCGGCGGGCTCCTCAAAAATTTCTTTCAGCATGTAGTGCGGGTAGCCGCCGCGTTCAACATCGTCCACGGTCCATTCAATCGCCTCCTGCGGCCGCTCAATCTTCTCGTGCCGGGCGATGGTCACCAGCTGCAAACCCTCCCGCGTGACGGTCGCCAATTCCCCATCCTCCACATACACCACCTTGCTGGTATGCTCCACGATCGGCGAGACGTCCGAGGCGACCATGTACTCGCCGTCGCCGACGCCGACGACCAGCGGAGAACCGTGCCGCGCGGCGACCAACGTGTCCGGCGTCTGGGGGTCCAACACGAGCAGTCCGTACGTGCCGCGCACTTGCCGCAGTCCGGCGCGGACCGCCTGGGCGAATCCGAGGCCCTGGGCCAGGTACTCCTCAAACAGATGGGCGAAAACTTCGGTGTCCGTTTCTGAACGGAACGTGTGGCCGGCCTGAATTAACTTCTCCTTCAGCGTGGCGTAATTCTCAATAATGCCGTTATGCACCACCTGGAGCTGGCGCCGACAGCCGCCGTGCGGATGGGCATTGATCTCGGTGGGCGCGCCGTGCGTGGCCCAGCGGGTATGCGCGATGCCGGTCTGTAACGCTCCCCCCGGGTTCGTTGAGCCGTTGACCAGCGAGCCGAGCTTGGCGGAAAGCACTTCCAGTTTGCCCGGACTTTTGACCACCATCACGTCGCCGGCGTGCTGCCACGCCAGCCCCGCCGAGTCGTAGCCGCGGTACTCCAGCCGCTGCAACCCGCGCAGGAGCGTCGGAACGATGGGTTTTTTACCGAGGTAGCCGACAATGCCGCACATACCAATAAGTCAAAAGGTAAAAAATCAAAATTCAAAATTATGGAATCCCGCTCTGCGGGACGGAATAATCTTGCTGACCAATCATTGCAACCATCTGCTCAAGTTCCTCCCTCACATGAGTGGCAAGCTGCTCTTTGGTGACCACTCGGCCGAATAGTTTACCTAATGTGTAAAGCATAGACGGTAGTAAATACGAAACTTCCTGAGTGACCATCTCTCCGACAACACGTATTGAACCCGTGACCCGTATCAACTTCGACTGTGACTCCCACATAATGCCATCCTGAGAACATTGTGTGATGATCCCTCGTACCGATATAGGAATGCCGGCGATACGTTCTTTGAACTAGAAGCTAGATCCTTCTAGGATAGGATTTTTCTGGATGAATTTAAAATACTGATGAGTGGGGTGCCATCGAGGATAGAGCCATTCAAGATTCGTCAAAAACTGCCGTAAATCTACGTCAGTAATACCCAGCGGCAACGATTCTTTCACTGCGATTTGAAAAGCCATAGATAGAGCTCATTTCAAAACACCTCTACCCCCTCTAACTCCCCCTTGCCAAGGGGGAGAACACGGATTTCGATATGAACTCATACATTGATTGACCCTTCGAATCCGTAATCATAATTTCTCCCACAGCGCGTTGAACAGCACCCGCTGGGTTTGCGACAGATTGGGATCTTCAATCGTGACGCCCATGGGCGCGCCGCTGCCGTCCACGGTAATCAGCGCCAGTTTCCCCGGATAGATAATCTGATATGTCGGCGCGGGCGCTTCAGTTTTCAGCCATTTGCGTTCGTCCAACCCACGGGTTTCGCCGCCCGGCCCCAAGGCGATGACGTTGACCTGAATGCCCGCCTTGATGCGATCCTTGGTAAAATTCTGGTAGAGTTTATAGAGATGTTCGCGAATCACGGCGGAGGAATAAACCGCGTACTCCTTGACGCCGGCGGCCTGACACGTGGCAATCACGTCAGCCAAAATTCCCTTGACGCCGGCGTGCCCCTCGGAAAACCGCGCCACCGGTTTCCCGCCAGCGGTGTCGTGCATCGAGCGCAGCTGCGGGATGGCATCCGTGAGCGCCTCCCGCGTTGCGGAAATTTCCTCCGTGCGCCGCCGCACCACGTCCTCGAGCTTGCCCGGATCCTCGGCAATAAAGTACTGCTTTTTCTGCTGATGATAGTAGCTGACCAGTCCCTGGGCAATGAACGACCGTAAAATGTCGTAGGTGGTGCCGCGGTTGATGCCGGATGCTTGCGCAATTTTTCGCACCGGCGACGGCCCCAGCCGCAGGCAGGCCAAGTATACCGCGGTATCCTTGTCGGAAAATCCAAGTTGTTTGAGGAC
>CAYJVS010000050.1:0-4328 GCA_964373635.1 uncultured Gammaproteobacteria bacterium | reverse complement strand
GGCAGGCCAAGTATACCGCGGTATCCTTGTCGGAAAATCCAAGTTGTTTGAGGACGTTTTCAATCATAGTGATGCTGGAAACAATACTCCACCGATGATTTACTTGTCAAATATTTTTCTACATAATTTGTGGATAACTACAAAAAATGGCTAAAAAACAATGAAAAAATGACAGTATGATGTATTATTTTTTTCTACAATCATCCCTTAACGAAAAACACTTCCTCCGGTAAGATGGTGAGGTATGCCCCGTTAGACCACTTCGCCTGCCTCCAAATCTTTCGGATGCAACAACCATTGCTGTATGTTCACAACTCTGAGCACCATGGTCATTCCCACCCCGCCGAGGCGGGGGAATCCATAAAAACTACCTCCCGTCATCCTGGCTTGTCCAGGATCAAACGGTCGGGCCTGAGTATGGATCCTGGACTCGGCCAGGATGACGGATTGGCAGGAGTTATATTTCTGGATTCCGCATTCCTGAATCAAGTTCAGGACAGGCCGGGTGCGGAATGACAATCTAAAAGTCATGGAAATCATCAGTCATTGAGTTGCTATTTCAGGGTTGTCAACTGATACCCATTGCTCGTGGCTCAACGGTGGGTTGGCGTTGGAGCAGTTTTTTGTCCTCAATTTTTATATTCATCGACCAGTCAGTGGTCTAACGGGGTATGCCGCCGTTTATCTGCGTCATCTGCGACGGCCTGCCGGACCGGCCACTGCGCGTGTTGGGCAACCGCACGCCGCTAGAGGTCGCGGCCACGCCGCACCTGGACCGGATTGCCCGCGACGGCATCTCCGGCATGATGCATTCGGTGGATATCGGCGTGCGACCGGGAAGCGACACGGCGCACCTCTCACTCCTGGGGTACGACCCCGCGCGCTACTACTCCGGCCGGGGACCGTTTGAATGTGTCGGTATCGGCATGGACCTTGCGCCTGGCGACGTCGCGTTTCGCGCCAACGCCGGCACGGTGGATGAGCGCGGGATCGTCGTGGACCGCCGCGCCGGCCGAATCCCTGCCACCGACGCCGTCATCGCCCATCTCGGCGCGGTGGAAATTTCCGACGTGCAGGTCATGCTCAAGCCAGGCTTGGGACACCGGCTCGGCATGGTGCTGCGCGGCAACAACTTGAGCCCGCGGATCACTGACCAAGATCCCCACCGCACCGGCGTGCCGTTGCTTGAAGTTCAGCCGCGCGAGGACACCGCGGCGGCGCGGTTCACCGCCGACGTGTGCAACGAATTCAGCCGCCTGGCCCGCGAACGACTGCGCACCATGCCGCAAAATGCGGAGCGCGCTGCGGCCGGACTGCCGCCGGCCAACGCCATTCTCTTCCGCGGGGCGGGAACTATTGCCGACGGACTCCAGTCATTCGGGGAGCGCCACGGGCTGCGGGCCGCGTTTGTCGCCGGCGCGCCGATGTACCGCGGGCTGGCGAAAATTTTGGGCCTGGAGGTCGTGGCCTTTGCGCCCGGCGACGGCGTCACCGGTAAACCCGATTCCAACCTGGAACAAAAATCGCGCGGGCGATCCAGTTTGCCCGCGATTACGACGGCGTCTTTGTCCACATCAAGGGCGCCGACTCGCTCGCCGAGGACGGCGACGTCGAGGGGAAAATCGCCTTCATTGAAAAAATTGACCGGGCGTTGCAGCCGCTGGCCGCCGGCGACGAGTGGGTGGTGGCGATCACCGCCGACCATACCACCTCCTGCCAGCTCAAACAGCACACCGCCGATCCCGTCCCCATCACCATCCGCGGGGAGGGCGTCCACACCGACGAGGTCAACCGATTTTCCGAACGCGCCTGTGTTCGCGGCGGCCTGGGAAACATCCGGGGCCGGCACCTGATGCCCATCCTGCTGGACCTGCTGGGCAAAGCCCCGCTCTACGGCGCGTGAACGGAGGAGGTAAGGATGTGAGAACCACTCGGATAATTTTGGTGAATAATTTTAAAGGAATGGTGTCTGGATTGCCGGTTTAATAAATGGTTGGAGATCAGTTTCCGCCAATATCCTCTGAATATCTGACCGACTAATCATAGCGAGCGACGGTTGCGTATCAACCTTGAGTGGTGATTCATCTACGATGGAGAACCCGATGTACTCAACCTTTTTTGCCCTCGGTGCCGAACCCAATCAATTGCCGGGACTAAATCTCCATCCGAGCTTACGACAATCGCGGTATCGTACTGATTATCAATCGCTCCGACGATTAAATCGGTGGCCAGTTTAACGTCAATACCCTTTTCCCGCATTCGTTCAAACTCTATTTGCCGCACTCCTTGCTTGAGCAACTCCTGGTATCCAACTACCCGACTATCAACGAATATTTTTTCCATCCGCTTGCGTAGCTTGCTCGTTTTAATTTGCCAACCGCTGGAAAGTAAGCTGGTGAACAATTTTGTCTGCCTCGACATTGCCTCCACGCTTTTCTTATTGCCGAGTACTTCCCGGACGGTTCCAACATAAAAGCGTTTGCCGTACTTGGCAATGTTCCTGCCGTTGGCCAAAAAATTGGCAAAATCTTCGAAAGAAAAATCCAGATCACGCAAGTTGAGTTTTTTAAACGAGGTGGTGAAAGTTTCCACCGTCAATGTATAGATGGACTCGTTCTGCGGATGTCATACGTTTTCTACGATACCATAAACTTGCCCTAAATAAAAAGTCCTGCACACTACCTTTCGGCAGGCGCAGGAGACTTTATGTATGAAGTATAAGTTATCCCCTGACTTCTGTCGATACTACCCTATGTGCCGATTGGTCGAGGCTCAAATAGCGCTTAATTGAGTGTCATTTTAGGCCGATATTTTACAGGGCATCGTACCTGATCTCCGAAGCTTCGGCGGAGGAGAGGAGGATGTGAGAACTAGGATTAAATCCACCACGCCTTACTTTTCTTGATTGAATTTTTTTGTACATTAAATTACGGAATGATGACAAATCGTTTAAGAATTTCGGTCAGCACGGGGTCGGTGATGGAACCGGCATCAATGTAGAGGATATATGATTTTCCGTCTACAATCGCCGCGATATTTTGCGAGTCCGGTCCGCCCAGCTGCCGTACGGTGTACTGATACGCCGGGTGGCCTCCGATGGTCGTGGCTCCTTCGGTATACACGCTCTCTGCGGCTGCGCGAGAAGTTTTTTGTATCTTCATGATAATGGCCTGTGCGGTTTCTCCCGCTTCGGGTTCATCCACATGAAGCTCAATGGCGATATATCTTGCCTGTTTCTGTTCTAAAGTAAACGGTTTTTGTGCCAAAAGGAATTGGTTGGACAAGCCGAAGCCAATGTGTTTTGGAGCCAGCGTCCAATCATCGGGGTATTCAACTCTAAAGCTGAGTTCACCATTTTCGAAAGATTTCCACGATACTTCTTTTAGCAGTAACGCCGGGGGGATGAAGGTGAAAGTTTTTAAAACTTTTTTGAGATTAACTAATCCTAAGTCCGGATTGTTTAGTAATGTATTGGCGTGGATGAGGGAGAGACTTAACTGTTCAGGCTCGCTAAAGATAATTATTTCGGAAACGACTGGTTGCGGCTCCGGGGATTGTTCGCTCACTCTAAGATTACCTGACCACGCAAATACCTTCGCCCGTTTACCTGCAATGATGAGTTCACTTACCTTGGCATCGGGGGCGAGCAGTGCTTCCGCTTCATTCGGGTTTGCCAGGGGAGCAATTACCAGGAAATCATTGCCGCTATTCGATGAGAGAATGATTTGGCCGGGGCTTACTCCTGAACCCGCTTGTATGGAAATTTTCCAGTCCTCGGGATGATGGAGCGTAAATCGGAGGTCAACGTTACGATATTCTTTCCAGTTAGCGGTCTCATCTCCCAGCGATTGCGCCGTTGGTGAAGGTTGAGGGGATACGGCACCCGCTGGGGGAGTAGGAGAAACTTGAACCACCGGAGTTTGCGCTGCCGAAGGAACATTTTTTTTAACCGCCTTTACGACGAAGTACGTGGTACCAGCTACCCCGCCTACGGCGAGTAAGCTAATAGCTACCACCACGCCCAGCCGTTTTGGATTACGCTGAGAAACCCCGGAGAGAACTACGTCAACCTGTCCATCATCCCACCCCGCGTCAACCAATTCCTTTCGGATATCTTTCGGGTGAGAACCGGATTTCAGTCCCTCCGGGATGGACGTTTGAAGCTCCTCATTCATAATCCATAGTGGGGATAACGTAAATAGGACTTACGCACTTGAGTATTTTTACATGTTATTGTCATTCCCGCCCCGTATCAAGTACGGGGTAAACTCCAGCGGGAATCCAGATCCTGGCAGCGTCCAGGACCTAGCTCATTGGTTGGCCTAGAT
>CAYJVS010000049.1:0-8139 GCA_964373635.1 uncultured Gammaproteobacteria bacterium | reverse complement strand
TTATGCCGCAGACATTGCGGTCGGCGCACGTACGACTTTGGGTGCCGTTGACGCAGGCTGACCATTCGGCGCACGACCAGCTTGGGGTGCAGGGAGGTGAGCTCCTGCTTCCCACCGTGTAGGTCGGCCCAATGTAGTTTTTACTGACCACCACATCGTCCACCCAGAAATAGGTCGGTTTCTCCCACCAGTGAGTGATACTGTCCAGGTTGTCCAAGAACACTAACGTGTTCATCCCGACCCCGTATTTTTCCGTTGGCAGATTCTTCCAAAGGTTGATCTTGTCTGATCCATACGTGTGGCGGATGCTGTCCGGAGGCCGCTGTTTTATTCCATCCACCCAGAGTTCAAAGACGCCGTTGTCAGGGTAGGTCCCATCGGGACGTTGGGGATCGGCCAATTTGATATGGACTTCAATGGTGTGGTACCTCTGGGGAGGTTTTCCGACAAAGTAGCCAGTGGTGTAATCAATAGTTCCAAAATGAGATTCCACCTGTCCGCCATCCAAATCGGTCCGATAGGGATACCAGGCAAAATTCACGAACGGGTCGCTGACGCCGGGGGTATCAATGTTGGCCGAGGCGGCCAACAGCCAGAAAGGATGGCGGTTCCCGTAGCTGATCGAGGTATTGGTGGTAAAGATGATGGGGCGTTTGTCAAACGGATCGTTTTCCGACCATTTCCGGTCATTGGGGTCAACGTTCTGCCAGAGGCGAAAATGCTTGTGGTAATTGAACGTTGCGCCATCTCCCCAGCGCCAATCATCATCGTATTTCATGACATAGCGAATATAGAGCTCGTCGTAGCCCGCTCCCAGATGTTTGCCGAGACTCATGGCGCCAGCCTGCGACACCGCTGGCCCCCACTGATACCCGACGCGAAGCGCCGGGGTGCCGTCGCGCCCTGCGCCGGGGATGATGTCCAAGCTGCTTCCCGTCTGCCACTTATAGGCATCCCAGGGCGCTGGCGCGCCGACAGATTGCGGAACGCCGGCGGTGCGTGGCGGCGGGCTCCAGCCGTTGGGATGTTCGGAGAAATCGGTCTCAAAAATGACCGCCGGTTGAGACTCCTGCGCTCGCGCCATTTGACGACGAAGTATAACCCCTCCCCACGGGGTTCCCACCGTCGTCTCCCGTAGCGCTACTTCCCAGCCGGAAATCAGGACAAACGCGGCCAGGGTGCTCGCCGCGGCAAACGCCGTCCAATGCCAAAACCCGTGCCGCGGGTTTGTGTGCCAGCCCCGGTAGGCGGGAGAGTTTTCGGACAGGTAATCGTGCCAAGTCGGCATAGGTAAAATTATGGCGTCAGGGGCTGATACGTGAGTTGGGCGACGTCAGCGGGGGCCACGCTGATGGCGAATCGCCGCACCGCGGGGTGCGCTTGCCCGGGCTCCAGGTAGGAGCGCTGCCCGTCGCGCACATAGTAGGTTTTGCCGTCGCTGACATCCAGCAGGAGTTTTCCTTCCAGCCGGGTAATCAAAGGTGAAGTCGCGCGGCGCGGCGTCCCGGATTCCGGCACCCGGGCAACCACCTGATGGCTGACCGGCAGGCTGAACTGGCGCACCAGCTGCCACGCCGCCTGTTCATTCGGCAGCGGCAGGCGGGTCTGAAGCTCGGGGTGGACGTAATAGACGGGGGCCTGTCCGCCAGCGGCCAGAATGAAACGGCCGACAACGCGGCTTAACAGCGCGGGGCTGGGCGGTTTCAGGCTCGGCGGGTAAAGCGGGTCAAACCCTTGCCCAAGCTCCACGGGGTCTACAAATCCGTCGCGGTCAGTATCGCGCAGCACCAGACTTGTCCCGACCTCCTGTTCCACCGCATCAGGCAACGTGTCACCATCGGAATCAAGCATGGCCAACAGCTGCCGGTCATGAGCCGCAACCGGCAACCCTAACGGGTGCTGGCGCAGCTCTTCGTCGCTGACCAACCGCGCCTGCCCGGGATCAAATCCCATCTGTCGCGCCAGCGTATGCGTGGGAAACTGCCGGCGCAAACCGTTGGGTAAAAAGATGAAAAGCTGATTGCGGCGGTCTTTCACCAGTGCGCCAAACCGCGGCGCCGTCGCGGCCGCGCCCCGTCCGGTACCCGCGCCGCTTCGTGCCTCCGTTGCCTCAATGCCCCGATCCGTGGGCCGGCGATGGCCCGGACTGACCGAGGTTGGCAGCGCCACATCCTCCCGCCGCACGGCTGGTACCACCCACGACTGAAGCTCCGCTGCCGCCAACGTCCGCGCGGCAGATGACGCGCTCAATTGGACCAGCGTGGGGAACGCGTCGTCGCGGTCGCTGATCCCGTCGCCGTCAGTGTCGGCGATCGTGGAACTGGTACCCAAAATTTTCTCATGGGCGTCCAACAACCCGTCGTTGTCGTCGTCGGGGTCGGCGTTGTCACCCAGGCCATCGCCGTCGCTGTCGCGGGATTCCTTGGCATTCAGCGGAAAGGCATCGTCATGATCGCTTACCCCGTCGCCGTCGGTATCGCGAAGCGTCGGACTGGTGCCTAGCTGCTGTTCCACGGCTGCCTGCAACCCGTCACGGTCGGTATCGCTCACCACCGCGCTTTTGACCTTGGGATCCAACGGATCAAGGTCATGGCTGTCGTCAATTCCATCCCCGTCACTGTCGGCAACCGCCGGATTGGTGCCCAAAATCATTTCATGCGCGTCAATCAATCCGTCGTTGTCGTCGTCGGGGTCGGCGTTGTCGCCCAGGCCGTCACGATCGCTGTCCCGCCACTCGGTGCTCAACAAGGGAAAGGCATCGTTGCCATCCGCGAACCCGTCGCCATCGGTGTCCGGCTGCAACGGATGCGTGCCGAGCATGACTTCCTGCGCGTCGCTGACGCCATCGTTGTCGTCATCGTTGTCAACGTCGTTGGCGAGGCCATCGCCGTCGGCATCGTTGAAATCCGCCACGGTGGTAAAGACGGTTGGACCGATGGTCGAGGCGTTGCCGGCGGCGTCCGTCGCGATCACGGCCACCCAATACTTCGTGCCGGGAGTCAGACGAGTAATTTGCAACCGGTGTTGGGTCGTCAGCGCCGGACCGCCGCTGACCCGGATGCCATAGCTGGCGGACGGGCCGTACTCGACTGCCGCCAATGCTGGTTCATCGGTTTGCCAGGTTACCACGGCATCGCGGCTGGTAATGCCGGCTACCGCGACGCCGGTGACTAGCGGCGGCGTGACGTCGGCGCCGGAACTCGCGGCGAGCGTTTGAACCTGGAACAACTCCGAGGTTGCCGCGTTGCTGGCGGCATCTTGGCTTTCGATTTGCAAAAAGTAGGCGGTGTTGGACTGCAGGTTATCCAATAGCATGCCGTGGGCGGTGACGAGGGCCGCGTCGAAAACTGCCGACCCCAAAGCGCTCGACGTCCCATACCGCGCGCGGCTGGTTGAAGGTTCGTCCGTTTGCCAGGTCACGGCGACGCGGTTTGCCGTCACGCCGCTGATGGCAATGCCGAAAAGTTGGGGGGGACGAGTGTCGACGGCTGCCGCCGGCGGCGGGGGTGGTGATGGTGCGGGCGGGAGTGTCGGGGATGAGCTCTCGCCTCCGGGGGCGGGAAGGGCGGACGGCACCGGCGCGCAGCTTTGGCTCTCCGGGGGTTTGTCCGTGGTCACCCCGCAGCGGTTGGCGTCGCTGCAACCGCGGACTTGCGTCCCGTTTGAGCAATCCGACCAGCTGGCACAAATCCACCACGGGGTGCAGCTGGTTGCCGCCGCCTGGCAGCTGGAAACTTCCGCGGGTTTTCCGGCCGTCGTCCCGCAGCGGTTCAGATCGCTGCAGGTACGGGTCTGACTGCCATTGACGCACGTCGCGTACGTAGTACAGGCCCAAAACGGTGCACAGCCCACGCTGGCGCTGGAGGTCGCCGTAACGGTGGTCTCGCTGCCGTAGGGGTTCAAATCGGTAATCAGTTCGGGACCAATCGCGCAGGCTTGCTGTTCGGCCGGCCGGCGCGTCGCGCCGCACGAGTTACGGTCAACGCAGCTCCGCGTCTGGAGTCCGTCAGCGCACGATGACCAGACGGTGCACGACCACCACGGCACGCAGGTTTGCGCCAACACCGCGGTCGCGGGGAACAGCGGTGCAACAGCCGCCAAAATCCAAAGACTCCGGCGCAATAACAACGGAGTCTTACTGGCGAGACACGTTGGTTGATGGTTTTTTCGCATACCCAAATCTATGATCACCTGATCCTATCGGATTTTCCGGAAATTGCAAGAGACGAATTTATTCTACCATAATTTTACTGTTTTTTCAATGCAAAAAAGTGACTCAACTAAATATAAAAAACCCATGGCCTGGAACTTAACCATGAGGATAAAACGGTTTTATTATTTCGCTAGCATACCATAGTCTTATATTTTACGCAAGATTGACATGAAACATTTATTTCGGTATGATATGGCCGCGTGATACCGAAGTATCATGCGAACATTTTCCGGCCCTTTGACATTTTCATACGATAAGGAGGTGAACATTTTTGGAGTTGAGAGCCGCTCCCTAGCGTCTCTGGTCGTTAGTGGCTTCGCAACATGGGCACGACGCATAAGCCGCGCCCCAACACTTGAAAGGGATTCAGATGCATTGGTCAAGAGTCATTTTCTCGTCTCTACTGTTCCTGTCACCACTCCCCCTGCGCGCCTTGGATCTGCCCGCTCCGGAGCGCCTGGTTCGATTCCTGGACGGTCAAGGACCGTCGCTCTTCGAAAAGTCGGCGGCGGAAGCTTGGTTTTCCCGCTACCTGCCGGCCGGCTTCTCCGAGTCCCCGGTGCAGGTGGCGGTGGATGACGGCAACTCGGTCTGGGACAGCCGGCAACCCCGCATCTCCGCCGAGTTCATGGTTCGCCGTCGCGTGGTGGTCGGCGCTCGCGCCACGGTGCTGACCAACGAGCAAGGCCAACCGGTCTTTGAAGACCGGCCGGTCTTTTTGCCCGAGAACCTGCTGGGATTTCCGAACCAGCCGTTCTTGAGTCCCGAACAGATCCGCGAACGGATGCGCGAGATGGCGAACGACCGCGAGGTCCGCTACGGCGAGACCGTCTACGCTTCCGAGCTGCGGCGGTTTCTCTGCGTCATCAACCTCTTGCCGGACATTGACAACTTCGCCCGCCGCCACACGACGCTCATACTCCTGGACGCGATCACCGGCGAGGTGGTGGAAACCGAACGCTTCTGCCTGGAAGCCGGTCCTGAACGTGTCTGGGGCAAAATCAGCGGCCATGCGCTGGCTGCCGATGGCCCGGAGGTCGCCTGCTTTCTGGATACCAGCAATCCGGCGCTCCGGCGCGATCTCGCCGGTTTTCCGGT
Source organism: uncultured Gammaproteobacteria bacterium (assembly GCA_964373635.1). Classification (GTDB taxonomy): domain Bacteria; phylum Patescibacteriota; class Patescibacteriia; order Buchananbacterales; family GWA2-38-13; genus VMFR01. The sequence continues at coordinate 2,828 of CAYJVS010000049.1, read as the reverse complement.
GACCCTCCGCCAGACCGAGTCGCGCCAGGAATTTTCGGCGACCACGGACGACCAGGGCGGCTTTCGCTTCGACGGCGTGCCCGCCGGCCCATGGACCCTGCGGGTAGAACTGGCAACGCCGTGTCAGACGCTGCGGACCGCCCGCCGGGCGGATCCGTTGCTGCTCGCGGAGGTCGCGGGAAACGGGTCAGCCGAACTGACCGTTGACCTGAACTCCGACCCCGGAGAAACGCGCGAAGGAGAGTTCCAGATCGGCCACATCGCCGCGTGGGAGTTTCACCAAGCGGCGCGGCGCTATCTTGACGAAATTCGTGACCGCATCCGCGTCTATCCCCGGCTTCGCGGCTGCCCCGAACAGATCTATCGCGGGGTGACCGGAGATTACCAGATGCAATTATACCACGTCCCCATTGATGAGGATACGCTCTTCGCGGGCGCCTTCTACTCCGATATCGGGGCGGGAGGTGGCGGGGCGGTGATCGCCGTCAATGGTCCCAACCGCTACTATCGCGGCTGGTCCAACGGCGCGGTGGTGCTCCATGAGTCCGGGCACTGGCTGGTTTTAGCGCTGACCGGACGGCCCCAGGAGGGCGGTTACCCGATTGGCCACCATGGGGCCTCGCATGAATTTGTCGCCGACATGTTCCTGCTGCTGTACGCCGCGCGCCACAACCAAAACGGCATCGGCGATGGTCGGGTGGGCTGCCATCGCGATCGCGGCTATCCGGAAAGTTTTCACCGCGACGTTCGGTTGGGAAGGTCGTGCTTTCCCGATCAGGAGCATCCGCAAGGCCCCTGTCTGCTGGAGACCGGCTTTGAGCTCTGGCCGAGCCGGCCGGGCGACACGGCGCATGACGCCAGCCTGGCCTATTCCGGATTTTTTTGGGATGTGCTCGTCGCCTGCGTCCAGCGCTACGGCCAAGCGGCCGGGGTGAGCCAGGCGGAAGACCTGTTCTTCCGCTACATTGATTACCACGCGGGCGGCATCCTCAAGCCGTTCAACCTCCCAACCTCCAGGATCTGGTTGATGCTGGATGACCATCCGGACAACGGCGGGAATAACAACCCGTTTGACGGATCGCCCAACGGGGACATCATCACGCACGCCCTGGCGCGGCACGGCCTGTGGCTGGAGCCGTTTTCCCGCGGCGACGTTAACGGCGACGGCCGATTGGAGTTGAGTGACGCGGTCGCGTCGCTCAACTTCCTGTTCCGGAGCGGTCAGACGCCCAGTTGCCTTGACGCCGCCGATGCCGATGACAATGGGCGAGTCGAACTCACCGATGCGGTGTTCACCCTGAAACATCTGTTTGGCGGCGGGCCGACGCCGCCGGATCCGGTGCATTGCGCCACGGATCCAACCTTCGAAGACCGAGTCACCTGTGCCGCCGCGGATGCCGCGTGCGCGGTGCAATAGAAATAGAAAGGAGTGCACATGATGATACCTGTTGTTCTCTCCCTGCTGCTGGGGCAAGCGGCGCCGGGACCGCCCAGGCCGTTCGCCGCTGGCCTCACCCTGGACGTGGGGAATAGCGAGGCCCTCCGGAGCGATGCGACGGTGACGGTGCCGTTGCTCCTGATTGGGTACGTACCCAATCAATTCCTAAGCTACGAATGGGTGGGCGGTGTCAAGTGGGATCCGAGCGTTCTGGAGCCCGAGGCATTGATCCTGCCGCCCGAATTCATGGCGATCGAGGAAGCTGCCCAGTACCACTTCCAACCTTTGGTCTGGGGCATTCCCGAAGTGGGAGAGGCGGGGATTGATTTCCGCAACATGGTTCCGGAATTCTTTCCCTTCCGCGTCCGCTACCAAGCAGATGCAAGCGGCACCGTGCTGCTCTGCAAGATACAATTTCGCGTCCTTGCGCCTGAAACAACCGCGGTCGCGTGGATGACCAACACTCCGCGGCAAGTGGAACCGTGGTGGTGGACGACCGTCATGCTGCGTGAGTGGAGTTTTTTCCCTCCCAACCAGCTGCAAGCCGGCCGCATCACCTTCAACCAAGCGTTCCGACGCGGATCTGTCCGCGGCCGCGATTCGGTTGCCGTCGAAGACGCGCGCCAAATCCTCCAGTTCCTGTTCCTCCGCGGGGCGCTCGATTGCCCGGATGCCGCCGACACCAATGACGACGGCAGGGTCAACATCACGGATGCCGTCTACCTCTTGAACTTTCTGTTCCGCGGCGGCCCGGCGCCCCACCCCCCGTTTGCTGACCGCGGCGGCGACCCAACCCCAGACGGTCTGGCCTGTCCGCCAGGATCCGGGTAGGTTTTGTACCTCGTTGGTAACCCAGTGCTGTACCTCGCAGAACTGGGTTTTTTTATTTCCGGCCGCCAGATCCCGAGCCCCGATGTCCATCGGGGCGAAGGTGAACCCCGTTAGACAATGGCCGAACCTCTATCCCACCCTAAAATTTTGGTAGTGATACTTTGCGCGGGTTACGCACCGGACTCATTCCTCCATTGTCTAACGGGGTGAATGGCGAGCTGGAAATAACCCCGCACCCATGGCGCTGTTCCCTGCCCTCCGGATGTTGCGTTCCCGCTGGCGCTGCCTGACGCCCGCGAACCGCGCGGGCCGAATCCCGCACCAGAGCCAACGGCTCGGTGCGGGACAAGTAGCCCCTGATGACCGTGGGGCGCTTGCCCCGTACTTGACGCGCGGCGTCATGGTTCGGGGCAGCGGTTCGCCGCGCCCTGCCCGCGCCATGGGTGCGGGGGTAGTGATTGGCAGCAAGGGACCACGCGGCCGCGGGGGAATTCCGATCCTGAACCAGCCAGATCCTGGAGTCGTTCCGCGGCGGAACTCCCCAGGATGACGTGTTGAA